>NZ_JBLZFX010000013.1:0-96092 GCF_050753345.1 Alkalinema pantanalense CENA528
GCTTGGACTTCGGATTCCTCCTGCGGACTTAAAATCCGTCCCTCTCCAACCTGCCGTCCTCGCACTTGTTGGGATAAGGCAGCATCGCCGTAGTGTTCATACTGCCACCACCACTCTGAGACTGTGTTACGATGCATGCCCAAATATTCGCTAATATCGTTCACTTGCTTTCCCTGCTGTCGTAGTCGAATCGCTTGCTGGCGCAGGTAATCTTGCGTTTCGATGCTGAGATGTCGGGCATCCGGTTTATCCATCACAAACCTCCTTGTACCTCTATCCTGATCATAGCTCCACTTTAATTGTCTTTCGCCTAATACTTTATTGCCGAGGTAATAACAAGGTAAAGTTCCGTTGTATCTCGGAACCCAACACATAGCTAGAAACTGTTCTTAGTTATCACTACCTATCGATCGCACCACTGCGCTCCGAGATGCCTCCGAAGTACCGTAATCCGGATGACTTGCCACTGCACTCAAGCGATCGCCCGCTGACACCTGCTCCAAACGGGTGACAAACTTGCCATTACCATCCGCCTTAGCCGTCGCCACAACCTCCGTGATGAACTCCCGGCCATCCGCCAGAGATTGCACCCGATAAATTTCGATATCTGAATTGGGAACCGCACTGCCCACTAATTCTACAGACCCATCCAGCAAACTGATCAAAAATTCTGGACTAATCAACTGCGGCGCATCCATTCCCCGGTTCGCACTGTGCGATCGACTGGGATAAGCACTCATGGTCAAATTCCGGCCATCCCCATTCTGATAATCCGAAGTACCAGTGCCATGGCGCGCCACCAAATCCAGACTCAGCCCCTGCA
Source organism: Alkalinema pantanalense CENA528 (assembly GCF_050753345.1). NCBI lineage: Bacteria > Bacillati > Cyanobacteriota > Cyanophyceae > Leptolyngbyales > Leptolyngbyaceae > Alkalinema > Alkalinema pantanalense. The sequence continues at coordinate 824 of NZ_JBLZFX010000013.1, forward strand.
AACTGCCAAACTGGTTATTCACCACCTGATTGCGCACCGTTTCCGGATAGGCCGCCATCACCACCCCTGCGCCCGCTTGTTCCAGAATGCGATTTTCCACAATCCGGTGATCGTTCCCCATCAAATAAATCGCCGCCTGGGCAACCTTCTTTCCATTGCCCTTCAGCGTATTCTCACGAACCTCGATCGCCCCTTCAGACTTGAATAAATAAATTCCACTACCGCCATTACCCACAATTTGATTACCCAGCACTTTACTGTTGGTAATCTTCCCCTCTAAGCGAATCCCATCCGGCATTCCTTGCAATCCATTTTCAGCAATCTCATTGTTAAGAACTCCAAGATTGCTAGCCATCACACCCGTTACAATCCCACTCCCCTGATTGCGAACAATCCGATTATTCTGAATCGTTGTCCCTGCACTATTCCAGACATACACTCCAAATCCCGATGGGAGACTGCTATTTTCCTTCGCAACCGTCCCCAATACATTCTGCTCAATCACCACATCCTTGGGAGCCGCATCCTGCTCAACCGTTACCTCCGGCACCTGCTCCCGATTCCCGATCGTGATATTGCCCGATGGCTCAAGGTACTCCTGGCGATCGCGCTGCCGGAACCCAGACATCTGCAAACCGCGTACCGTTACCCCATCCGCCAAAATCGACAAACCACGGGCAATACTCACCCCTGGGGCTGGCTGAAGTGCAACGATCGGCATTCCCGGCTGATACTCCGGTTGGCTCGTACCATCGATCGTCATCCCCACCGTCGTCAACAGCGGTAACGGTTGGGTCAGTAAAATTTGCGTCTGATCCTGCGGTAAAGCAAACTGAATCATCGATCGGTTCTGCCCGCCATAGGTTTCCGCCGGATTCACCATCACCGGACGACTCACCTGTTTCTTCTCAGCGGGGGTCAACTGTCCCATGGACATCATTCCATTGACCAACGCGATCGCTTCTCGTAAGGTAACCACATCATCCGGTTGTACAGTATCTTGATTGCTATTCACAACCACCCGAAGCGCATTGCCCGCCAAAGCAGGTGAACTCAAGCTCCAAGCTATTCCTAGCATTCCAGCCGTCAAACAAGCGGAACGGAGCCAACGATCGTTGCGATTCATAATAACCTGTGCAGTAGGGGGACTAGGGTGCGCGAAAGATCAAGGTTTTGGACAAGATTTTGGACAATTGAGCGGACGACTAAGCAGACTACCGTTAAAGCAAACTACTTTAGGACTTCAGGACGAGCGATCGAAAGGGACTTAATCGCAGCATTAGTTGAAGCCTTTTTGGCTTCCGTCGGCTTGTCTGCATTTTGCTTGACTGAAGCCGTCGTGGTTGAGGTAGCGGCTGGAGTAGATGGATTCTCTGCCACCGCTTCCCCCGTATTCTTCGGCTTTGGTGCCTTTTGTAACCCAAAACCGTTGAACAACTCATTCACCTTCACCGTCAGCCCCACATAAGGCCCACCCGCCGATCGATACCCATCAAAGTCCCGATCGTTGGCACTCCCAAAGGCATAGCCCGCAGACAACCGTAGGTTCGGCGTTAGGTAATAGCCCGCCTCCAGCGCAAAGCCCGTTTCGCTATAGCCCGTTGTAGGTTGGCTAATCCAGCGCGCTTCTCCTGAGAGATCCCAGCTATAGTTCAGCCGATAGGTTGCCCGCAGTTGCGCCAAGCTGGTCGTCGTTTTCGCCGTAAAATCATCGGCTAGGAACGTCTTGCTATTGCGCAGGGCAAACTTGCCGTAGAATTCCCAATTCCAAGCCGGGGCATAGATCGCTTCTAGGCCGAACAGATGTTCCTCAGACCCCGTTCCCGAGCTAAACAACAAACTATCGGGAATCGTCGAGGGATTGCGGCGATACTCATAGCGGAACAGCGCATTAAACTTATCGCTGGCCAAATCGCGATAGGCCACCCCCATCTTTAAATTGGACGTGGTCCCCAGACCGGAAATCCCCTGGTTCGCGGAACTGGCCTGCTGGTAGCGCACCAATGCCGTCAAGGAAGGACTCAGCTTACCCGTAGCCCCCGCAGAAATCACTGTGTTGGTGCCACTGCTGGAAGTGCGGTGATCAACCCGCGCACTGGCCTGGAAGTTGGGACTATCGTTGTACTCCAACCCCACGCTGAAGCTATCGCCCCCCTGTACCCCCAAGGAAGCCGCACTCTGTCCCGACGCAAAGGGCTGAATAAACTGGGTACCCGTCGCACTTTGGCCAATAAAGCTACCAAACACATGCTCGTAGGCCAAGTCCATACGCAGCCCTGGGGAAAAGCGAATGCCTTGCTTAATCCCGATCGCGCCACTAGTCGTCCAACTGCCCGCATCGCTATAGATGCCCGCCCGCCCGCTAATCGTCGTTTCCGGAAAGAGCTTGTAATCCCCGGACAAGGACAAACTGGTAATGGATTTGCCCGCATACTGGCCACTGGTAAAAAACTGCTGGGCTAACTGGACATTCACCCCCTGCATCACCTGCCAGTTCAACCCCAACAACGTCCGATCGGGGTAATAGGCATCGTTCTGGGAAGACAACGTCATTTCGTTCTGAGCCAGGAAGGTCAGATTCTTCGCGATCGGCATCGTGAACCGAGAGCGAAGTTGATCGGAAACCGTATTGGCCGTGGGGTTAATGCGATCGTTGCGATCGCGATGAATCCAATCCACACTCAGATCCGCTGATCCGAAACGCTGTTGAATGCCTGCGGTAATGCTGGTCAGAGAATTATCAACCCGACTGCCGGGAATCGGAGCTTCGCGCGGGGTGAACAGATCAAATTCCGTAATTAAAGGCTGAGCCGCAATGCCCTTATTGGTTTCACGATCGTACTGAACTTTGAGATTCGTCGTATCCGACACCTTAGCCGTCACCTGAGCCCCATAACGGGTCTGTCCCGGCACAAAGCTCACCGTCGCATTGTTAGCAAATCCCGAATCCGCCGATCGGTAGTAAGCCCGTCCCTGGATGCCCTTGGCCAATTCCCCTTGGGCTTCGATGCGGTAGGCGTTACCACTGACTTGGCCGAGTTCATTGGACGTATTTTTGGAATGGGCATATTCTGCAATCAGCGATCCCTTGGAACCGAGGCTGACAAAGGCATCCGCGCCATAGAGTTCAAAGTCCCGTGCCCCCCGGTCTTCCTTCCAGTAGGTCGCACCAATCCAGCTTTCGCGATTTTGTTCGCGGGAGAGGTGATAACGAGCCCGTGCACCGTAGACCTTATTGTCTGAACCGGGTTCATCGTACTGGTAGGTGGCCACAATCCGACGCACCAAAGGCGTACCATCCGAAGCCACATCCGTGCGCAGAACGGGTTCCCGGAACAGGACTGTCCCCCGATCGTAATCAATTTCGTAATCGGGGCCGCGCGTTAATTTTCTGCGTTCGAGAACGGTTCCAGGACGGTTCAGTTCCTCCATCTCAATGAAGATATCTTCACTGCCTTCCGTCACCAACCGCCGGGACAGGAAGTAATAGCCACTGGTACCATCCGGCGCGATCGTATCCCGTTGGAAACCCTCCACATTATTGGCATAGAGGCCCGAAATTTGCAGATCGCCGAAATTGTAATTAGCCTTAAAGCCGTGTAGTTGGCGTGTAAAGCTCGTAAATTCCTGGGACTTAGTGGCAAATTCCTCCGTGTTGTAATCCCCCCACATGGCGTAGTCAATGCCCGCACCGGGAGTCTTAGAGGTTCTTTCTAACCGCAGGTAAACATTATCAATAGAAGGAGCCAGGATATCAGACTTGGAACTGTCCCCATAAACGGGGTACTGGTTTTCACAAAACTGATCCTGACGAAATAAACGAACCGTTCCCTCACAGGTTTTATTCAAAGGCCGATCGCTGTTGTAAGCCCCGGTAAACAACCAATCGCCAATTTTTCCAGTTGCAAACACCGCAGCATTGGCGTCCAGTTGCCAACCATTGTTTCCATTCGGCGGTACAAAGTCCTTCAAACTCCCGAAGAAATCCGTTCCCCGTCTTCCGAGGCGTACATTGATCACCCCAGTGGCGATCGAAGGCCGTAGGTTAGTTTCAAACAGCACCTGGGTAAAGGCTTCCAGTTCCAGGGTTTGGGCCTTGACGTTAACCGTTTTCGCTTCCAAACCTGCTTTCAACTCAGCACTAAACCGACCATTTTCCGCCTTAACTTGAAATCCAGGCTGATCGGGACTCGCATCCTTGGTGACCCATTCTCCCCCATTACTGGTCAGGGTAATCATGCCATCCCGGTTGGAGCGGTTGTTCTGGGCATCCAGAAGTTGGCCTTGAATGGTCACCAGGGTTTTGCCATCGGCAGGCACACGGGTTGCACTGGGTTGAATTTGAATCCGCGCGATCGCGCCACGGGTTTGGACTGTCGTGCTGGCTGTTGCTAGGGTTTTGCCATTGCTGATAACATTGGCTGTGATGGTGTTCGTCCCTTCTTGGAGAGCTACCCCATACCAAGTTTGTGTGATTAATCCGGCCCGATCGTTCTGTTCCGTTCGACCAATCAACTTGTCATCCACCGGAACATCACCTACCCGCAGATCTAATTGGCTTCCGATCGGATATTGCACCACGATCGTCGCTGCGGACGTATCTAGAACCGTATTTGACGTAGGTGCAAGAATTTTTACCTGATCTGCTGTTGCTGATCTAATCGCCTCTGGTGCTTGGGCAATCAAGCTCGGTTTACTGACATTCTGAATGACTGCCTTAGGCTGGGCAGTTACTTTCGTTGCTTGGTTAGCAGTCGTTGCAGGATTAGGAGATTTTGCCGTAGCTTCATTCGATGTGTTAGCAGTAGCTAGGTGAGGCACTAAGGCGATCGCCACCAGATCACTAGCTAGAAGCATCCCCAGGAGGTAAACATTTTTGGACAACTTTTGGGATTTCATTTGGCAACCTCCTGGGCTGCGGGCGTCACAGCGAAATTCATACGAACCAAACCACCGGGAGCTAAATGCACCAATCGAGATTGACTATTCCGTTCTTTAAACTTGCGATTAGGTGCAAAGGTATAACCTGGAACACTGCTGAGATCCAAAACGCCTGTGCGATACCCCGAGATCACATTCGCTACGGAGAATAGTCCATTAGCATCGGTAGTAATGCGATTACCATCATCTAGAATTACAACCGCATTGGGAATTCCAGGTTCACCGGGCTGTTGTTCCCCGTCAAAGTTTTTGTCCTCAAATACTCGACCCAGAAGGGTTCCACAATCAGATAGCAGTCCTGGTCGAATCCGGAGTTGATGGGATGCAGGGCCGTCTTTGACGGTTTGTTGGTTATCAGCGCGACGGCCTTGCACTGACGCTAAGTTTTTACCATTGCCTCGAATGGCATCGGGAGTGAGGGTAGCGGCGTAGGCGATGTTGATAATTTGAACTTGGTCGATCGCTTGAATACCTGGTAAATTGACTCCATTTAGGTTGAAGACCAAACTTCTGCCGTTGGCCGTTGCTTGAATGGGCAAAGATTGTTTTTGGTACTCTGCCTTGGCTGAACCTTCACGGTAACGGAAACCAAAGGGTAATTCATCCGTTACCTGTAAATTGTTAACCACTGAACTGGAGAGGTTACGGAGCGTTAATCGGTATACGACCGTGTCGCCCGGTTGCGCTGCTGCCCGATCGGCTGTCTTGACAATTTGAAGTTCCTGAGACTGACACACGCTCGCATTCAAGTCGAGGGCTGCCAAAATCAACGATGTTGCTTCAGCGTTGGAAACTTGTAGAGTGCCAGAAACTGAATTTTGATTCGTGCTCGAACTAACGGGTCTGCCATCTAGAGAGGTCGCTGTGTAGGCAACAAGATTGCCATTTCTAGAATCAATCCGAATTTGAATCCGTCGCTGACTGTAAATCGAATTAGCTGGAGGATTAATGACCAGAATATAGGTTCGACCCACATCTAACTGTCCACGATTCGGATCGAGGAGGAAGTTATAGGTTCCGTCACTGCTGGTCGGCAAGAAGTAGGGATTGCTATTTTCAATATTCGGGGCGAGTCCTTTAAGAATTCCGTTGTTCGGAATATCAGGTAACTCAGTGCGCGTTAACGGCGTCAATTGCCCCAAACTAGCTCCCGTTGGATCGCTGGAATCCGCGTCATAGACGGCCACACTAAATCCAACGTAACTGGGTAACACTTCTCCAGCACAGCCGACAATGCGGCCTAAAGGGTCAACTAATGCAGGAATAATTTCACTCTGTAATTGACCTGTAACGCCTTGGAACTGTTGGATTGTGGGATATTTAGTCTGCGATACTGTGCTGTAGCCATAGGCAGCTTGATTAACCAGTGGGTAGGTTTCTGTGGGTTGGGATGCCTCCTGCGCTTGCACAGTCGATGCCCAAGGATTGGCAACGCCATTAACCACAATCAGAAGCGCTAACCAAAAGGTTGATTTTTGCGGAGCAATTTTTTGAAAGACGCGAAGGGAAGAACAAAATCGTGGCGGCATGGTGAGAGCAGAGTAAAGTCTAGCAATTCGCAACAAGTTCGTTAACAGGTTGAGTCAGCAGCTATCAACAAGTTAGTCAATAAGTTAGTCAATAAGCTGAATCAATCAAGTTATGCTATGCACAGAAATGTCTGGGGGTAGATGATTTCGGGAAGCTTGATATATAGGGGTGGGTGAACCAGCGATCGTGCTATTCGCTCTGACCTGAAAACACTTTCCCGCCGACAGATATTCTTAAGAGGGAACTCAATGGTGAGGTTTAACGCCACTGACTTCCCCATTCACCCTTAGCGCACTCTAACTTGGTAAGCAACGTTGACATTTCCACCAGGAGCGAGTTCTCCTCCCCACTGCCAACGAATGTGGGTATAACTTTCTGCAGGTGCAGGGCGATTTTCAACCTTGCCACTTGCCGTTCGGACAGGAACCGTCGGATTGGCCACAAAGCTCTTACCGCCATCAATGCTATAAATCACATCCGCACCTTTGCCCTTAGCAGCGGAATTCATCACATAGGTGGTGCCTTTCGGAACGGGCTGAGTTAGGGCAAATTTTCGAGCAGCCCGATTGCCTTGGTTCTTGCCCGTTAGGGAGTATCGCAGGACATCCCCAGGACGGGCAGAATTTTGGCCACCGATCGCTTGCCAGGTCACTTGTTCTTGCCCTTGAGAATTGCGTGCAACGAGACGCTTTTCAGCCAACAATTGTAGGCGTACATCGGGTCGTTGGGCATTCTGCGCGATCGCAGAACCGCCAAAAAAACCTTGGGAAAAGAAGGCAGCATGGCCGATCGGAGCTGCCAAAACTAACGCTAAGGTTGAGAAGCCAATAATTAATGAACGTTTCATAGTAATTGTGAAAATCTGGGGGTGACAAAATTGCTGGAAAGTGCAAAATCAGTGAGATTGAGTCAGTAGGATTGAAGCGGCCTATCGATCGTGATTTTAGATAATGAATAGACCGCTTCCTGTCTCATTACCCTTGACAGCGTAACGAGACACTACTGCTTGCTAGTTGATCTTGCGCTTGAACGTGAAGGAACCACTCGCACCTGGCTGAATCACCACACCTGGACGATGAACATACTCCACAACATCAGCGGCCTTAGTCGTTCCCGTTTGCTCACCAGCAGGATTGTAGGTCGTCGTTCCGTAGGTCACCACTACCGAGCCAGTGACGTGGCTAGTGATGATGGTACCGTTGAGTTCCTGTGCCCAAGTATTGGTACCGTTGTCACCATTCTCAGTAATCGTGATGTTTTGAGCATCTAGAATGATGTTGCCAGTTCCAACCGGTGCAATGGAAATGTTATTGTAGGTAATCCGATACTCGATCGTCCGACCCGGCGCTGCCTTAGACGCTAACAAGGAATTATCTTCTGTGAAGGCTTGAATTTCCGTCGTACCATCCACATCCAGAATCCGAGCCTGTTTCCGGAGTCGCAGATAACCTACGTACACCCGATCGATCGTCCGGTTTTGGGTTGTTTCAGCGGGATCAGGCCGCGAGTCCCCATCGACATCTTTGAAGGCATAGATGGGAATCGAGTAACCAATTCCAGTATCCGTAGACTGCGGCGTTGCACCAGGCAGATCTACTGAAACGTCATAGTTAATGGTTTGTCCTGGAGCCAACGTGGGGATCAGAATCGCTGTTCCTGACTCAAACACAAAGTTGCCAACCCCTGCATCATAGCGATACACCGCACTCTGTCCACCATAGGTAATGGTGACTTTGGTGCCATCGGGAGGCAGGGTTTCTTGGGAACTCGGTGTGAAACCCAACGTATCCGGTACCAGCAAGATATTGGTCAGTGGGTTCGTGGTGTCGGGGTTACTGATTGAGTTTTGGAAGGTGGCATCAACCGTAGTAGCTGTAAAGTCTACTGGTTGACCCGGTGCAATACCAGGAGGTACGTTGGTGCTACGGTTGGTAAAGTCATCATTGTTATTGGTTGGGCCAACGGCACCGGGCACGCCCGAAGGACCATTCAATACCGTTCCTGGCAACGCTACGGTGTAAACGTTATCTTCCCCACCAGGGCCAACACCGCTGTTATCGTTGTTGTTATCTACGCCATCATTGGTTGGGTTAGCTTGACCCGTCGGTACGTTATTGGAGGTCGGGGTCAGAATGGTTCCACCGGGCGGAACAAAGGGTGAACCATTGTCATTAAAGTTCGAGGGATTTTGGTCACCGGATTCGTCATAGACCAGAGGAGCCGTCGGCCCTGTATTGCCTTGGGTTTGACCCATTACCTGGGCAATGTTGGCAATATTCACTGGCGTAGTCGAACCTACGGGAATACCACTAGTAATAACCTTGAATTCAAACCCTGTGACTGTGGTGCCTTCATTAATGGGGCCATTCGCACCCGTATCGTAGACGAAACCAATCCGGGTTGCAGCAGCGGTGAATGTAGTAGACCAGTTGGCTTGGGTTGCAGGCACGCTCAGCGCATCTGTGGTGTAGACCGCAGTCCAGTTGGTTGGTGCTTGTACATCCGTAGCATTAGTCAGTGCGGTGTTTGTCGGAACGGCATCAGAAACCAAGACACGGTTTGCGCCGACACCATTCACTGTAATCCCCACCAGCTTACCGGGGGTAATGCCTACGCTGCCTGTAGGAGCTGTAGATTCTACTTCTAGGCTCAGCCCATAGGTAATGATGTCATCCTCTAACCTGGCTGGGTCTTGTGCATTCACCCCAAGGCGATTCTTCAGAATTGTGGCCAAAGCTTGGGATTGGGAACCGACGGTTACGGTTTGTACTGCGCTGGCTTCCCGTTCTGCCGAAGCGGGTAATACTGCGGCGGAAGGCCCCGTTTCACCAGCATAGTCAACGGTTCTGACTTCGGTGTTCAGTGCGCTATCGGGAGCATCGGGTTGGTTTTGGGTCGCTGTCGTGTTGTCGTTCGGGCCAGTATCCCCCAATCGCACAACAATGTTTGCACCGGAAGCAGCTAGGTTGCTAACCGTGACAGGAACGCTGACCACATAGGAGTAACCAGCAGGGAGGACTCCAGCGGGGTTAGAACCGATCGTTGGGAGACCCGCAATACTTCCCGTAGGATTAGCAGTCACGGTCACAGGCGCAAAATTCGTCCGATTGCCATTAGCATCGATATAGCCCGTAATGAAGACTTGGGAAGCACTTCCGGGACCTGTGACAACGGGAGCGGGCGGAATGAATAATTGAGTGGTATCGTTCCCCGCGTTTTCAACCTTAAATTCATAGTTGATAACGTCGTTGGGCAATACACTGCCGCCATTCTGGTCGATCGTGGCCAAGGGCGTCACAAACACGCCTGCAACTTCCGCGATCGTGACAGTTACTGTATTAGAAGTCGCGTTAAAAGTGGTTCCGTTAGGATCTTCATAGGTCGCTGTTGCAGTGTTGCTAATAGGCGTCCCCACTGGAGTTTCAGCAAGCAAAGGTAATGCCAATGGAAGTGTGCTACCTACCATCAAAGTGGCAGCTAGCAAACGGCGATAAGCCGCACGATTTTTAACTTGCATAGATTTCGTCAGAAAGATACAAATATGTCTCAGGTGCAGAAGACTTCGGGCTGATCAACACTAGTTTTGCTAGCCGCTGATTTTGAAACCCAGGGAGATGCTGACACTTAAGCGATCCAACATGGCAAGTGATGTTAAGCAGTTGCTAGACGACCCGAACTAGAACAAGTGTTGATACATCTAAGGTGCTTACTGACTTAACCCATTGATGGAAACACACAGCAATCAAGATTTTTGACTGATGCTAGTCAACCATCCAAACTAGTTTTCTGATAATTTGAATCGTTGGCTTTTGTCAGCCACTACTGATGTATTCCTAATCTACCCGTCGTACCAGGAGTGAAACACAGTATTGCTTAAAATTGGCTACAAATACTAGGATTGCGGTCCAAGTAGCTCAGCTCAAAATAATTAAATTAGGGATTTCACTGAAGCTAGAATCCTTAATTTAATGTACTGCACAACGACGACTTGGCTCTGGTTACCACAGTCATCTATCAATTAGAGTTTGAACAGGTCCTATCTCAATCATGCCTTCTAACGGAATATGGGACAGTAGCTATACTGACACCTAAAAAATCAATGAATTTACGGGACACCATCAGCCCTGAACAAGGCAAAAGATCTAAAGGAAATCTTAGCTATATCTTAAACGGTTATCTAGCTTTGTTGAATGAATATCTCAAAATCTTCTACAGCAGAGATCATCAGTTATGAGTCTTTATTGAGAAATATTGTATGGCAAGGCTTTCAGCCAAAAGACTGAGCATTAAATCGATTTCTAAAATTGAGACAGAATAAGAGTTTCAGGTGGTCAATTGACTAATGACTACTATTAGACTTAGTAGAGCTTTGTTGAATCGGAATTTGGATAATAAACTCAGTCCCTTGCTTTGGTGTGGAATGGCAGAGTAACTTTCCTCTATGTTTTTCAGTCACAATTTGGTAGCTAATGGACATTCCCATCCCCGTTCCTTTCCCGATCGGCTTCGTCGTAAAGAACGGATCAAACAAACGCTTTTGAATCGGCTCAGGAATCCCGGCTCCATTATCTAGAAAACGAATGTTGATATAATTTAGAGTGACTTGTTCAGTTTTGATACGAATAATACTGGGCGATTGCTCTTGTTCTTCCAACGATCGATCCATATCCCGTTCTTCCAACGCATCGATCGCATTCACCAGAATATTCATAAATACCTGATTAAGCTGACCTGCGAAACACTCAATCTCTGGCAAATTACCGTAGTCTTTAATCACCTGAATTTCATTACGATTTGTTTTTGCTTTCAAGCGATTTTGCAAAATCATTAAGGTGCTATCAATTCCATCATGAATATTAACAGCCTTATATTCTGCTTCATCGAGCCGGGAGAAAAGCCGAAGAGATTTGACAATTTCTCGAATTCTTTCCGTTCCTACTTTCATCGAGCTAACGACCTTAGGCAAATCTTCGCTAAGAAATTCGACATCAACTTCTTCGAGCTTATCTGCGATCGCTGGAATCGGCTGAGGATAAGAGTCTTGATAAAGTTGAATCACATTCAATAAATCTTGAATATAGTCTTCAGCATAGGTCACATTACCATGGATGAAATTGACTGGATTGTTGATTTCATGGGCAATTCCTGCCACCAATTGGCCTAAGCTAGACATCTTTTCACTTTGCAGCATTTGCGTTTGGGTACGTTGCAGTTCTTGTAAGATGTCTTGAAGTTCTTGGCTTTTTGCACGGCTTTCGGAATAGAGGTCAGCTTGGTCGATCGCGATCGCGAGTTGATCCCGCACTGCAAACAACAACTCAACCTCACTGTCTACCCAAGGCCGCACATGCCCATGGTTCACACAAATGATCACTCCAGTCCGTTGACTATTAGTCCGAATCGGCAATAAGATCTCCGATTGAGCCCGAATAGATTGTAGAAAAGCACGGTGGTTAGGCTCCTCATACTGACTTGCATCATCAATGCATAAAATTGCCTGTTTCTCCAAAATGGGTTCTATTGGCCCAACGAAGGACGCTGCATACATTCCTAAGCCGCTGACCACGCCCTCTAACTTGGACTCCTGAACCACAATCCAATAGGAAGTCCCTTCATGAATCTCGTACCAGGCAAAAGCACAGTGATCGATCTCCAAGACTTCCCGAATTGATTGAATTGTCGTTGCAATCACGGTATCGAGATCCAAGGAATTACGGATTTGATTGGCTAACTGATTTAATAAGGTTTGGCGATCGGCATAGTCTTGCAAAGCGACCTCTGCCAACTTGATTTCTGTAATGTCAAACGTCGTACCAATAAATCGATGAATATTGCCCTGGCTATCTCTTACCGGATTGTGAGTTGTGACCCACCAATAATCTTCACCATTAAGATTAATACATTCCTCATAACTACCTGAAATTCCTAACTCGAGGTATTCCTGTAATCGTTGACGCTCTAGCGTACCTACCTCATCGCCGTAGATTTCTTCTGGCGTTTTTCCAGCAATTTCCTGACTTGATCGACCTGATACGACTTCTGCTGCTCTATTCCAGCCTACATAGCGGAAATCTCCATCCGGTAACACATCTACGACAAACATGGGCTGCACCGAGCCTTCATAAACTGTCCGAAGAAAGTGTTCTTGTTCCTGTAGTTTAGTTTCAGAGGCTCTACGTTCTAATTCTGCACCGACTCGAGTTGCAAAAATTTGAAGAATAAACTTTGCTGTCTCCAAATTTTCCGTAATGGGTTGAGTATCTAGGATGCCAATGTTACCAATTTTTTCCCCTTGGGAATTAACAATCACTGTCCCCAGATAACTTTCAGCATTTAGCGTTGCTAGGGTCGAAGATTCGGGAAAATATGATTGGAGAGAATGTGGAAAAATCCCCCAATTCTCTTGAAAGACACAGCTACAGGGTGTCCCAGCTAGCTCAAATTCATAGGGTTCAACAAAGTCTTCCCCATCCCAAAGGGTTAGCATTTTGGTAAATTGGTAGCTATCATCTACAGCTTCCGTAATAAATGCATATTTAACCTGAACGATTTCTGCTAAGTGTTTCACACAGGCTTGGAGAAATGTATCCCCCGTTTTGGCTAGGGTTCCTTCTACAATAAATCGCAGGGCTGTCTCCTGTTGCTTGCGATCGTGAATGTCACGCAACACCCCTTGCAGGGCAATCACTTGACCTTGGAGATCCTTGACCGGGGCAATGTTCACTGATAACCAAATCCAGCGACCATCCTGATGACGATTTCGAAATTCCAGCCCTGAAATGCTTTCTCCTGTCTGCACAACCTTTTGGTTGGCTTCTAAACAGTATGGTAAGTCCTCCGGATGCACCATGGGAACAAAGGATTTTCCCACCCAATCCTCTGGACTATAACCTAGCAATGCCTTCAATCCCGGTGCCAGATAGGTCAGAGTTCCATCTAGACTCCAAATCCCAATGATATCATGGGCATTTTCAACCAATCGACGAAACTTTGCTTCGCTTTCGGCAAGAGCAATTTCCGCAGCTTTGCGCTCTGCCTCTAACTTAGCCCGATCGGTAATATCAACAAGGGTGACTAAAAGCTGTTCTACCCGATCGTGGCTCAGTAGCGGACTAACCGTCAACATCCACCACGTTTCCTGCCCCCCATAGGGTAGACATTCTTCAAAGACTTGTGGCTGACGGGACTGAACACAGGTCTGATAATGCTGTCGATAGCGTTCAGCCGTCTCCGGAGGAAAGGTTTCTGTTAAAGTTCTTCCCAAAAGTTGATCAACAGGAACTAAGGTAGTCCGCGCAATAAAGGGGTTAAATGCTTTGAAGCGAAAGTCTTTCCCCTTGTCCAAAACATCTAGGACATAAATGCCATAGCTTACCCCTTCCCACAAACTCTGCAAAAACTGCAATTGATGGCTAGAGATTTCTTGCCATGAAGTTTCTAGAGACTTTTGTAATGAGGCTTCTAGGGAAGTTGGGATCACTTGTGAACCGAACTTGATATCTGGATCGACCATGAACTTCACTCATGTGGAAGGAGGCTTAGATAGGAAGAACAGCTAGTCAGAAAAACTCCGTAGGCACAGTGGCCTATCAAAAGTGGCCTATCAAAAGAGTTTACAGGCCAATAGAAGCATATTGTTTATACTGCCCTGAAACTCAGTCAACTTAACATCGGCATTCTAGGATCTTGGAGGCTCCCTCTCCAACGTGGAGCAAGCTGCTGGATTACGTCCAATTAAATGCCACACCTCCATTGCCCCTTTACCCTTAATCGAGATCGCCCCCTGAGACTGGCAGATAAAGCGAGAAGCAAGATATTCATAGGTGGTACGACTAATTTGCACACAACCCGGTTCACCGTGGGATTCCATGCGGCTGGCTGTATTGACCGTGTCCCCCCAGAGATCATAGAGAAATTTTTTGCGGCCAATAACGCCTGCTACCACAGAACCCGTATGAATCCCGATGCGCAAATTGACGGGATAGCCCGTTTGCTGGGCAAAGGTGCGGAGATATTGCAACATATCCAGGGCTAAGTGGGCTAGGGCTTCCGCATGATCCTCGCGTGGGGTCGGAACGCCCGAGGCCACCATATAGCAATCGCCAATGGTCTTAATTTTTTCTAAGCCATACTGTTCCACCAGTTCGTCAAAGTGGGAAAACATTTCATCTAGCAAATTTACGAGTTCCGTCGGAGAGAGTTGGGAAGATAAAGGCGTAAAGTTAACAATATCTGCAAATAAAATGCTGGCGATCGCATATTCCTGGGCGATCGTGCTGGGATCTTGCTTCAGTCGCGCCGCGATCGATTGGGGCAGAATATTCAGCAATAGACTTTCTGATTTACGCTTTTCGTAGGCGAGGGCTCGACGTTGCAGGAAATCGATCCGCACAGAAGCTTCTAAAAGGTATCCCACCAACATACCAGCGAAATTCATCATACCAAGATAAAACAAATTTCCCAGAACAAATACCAAGCCTGAGTCAGAGTGAACCATTTGCTGGCCAAATAGCGCAATACAAGCATAGGTTAACCAGATAATCCAACCGATTGCACTGGCATAGATAAACCGAATCCGGCAAAAATGGATTCCTAAAATCACAAAGACAAACCCCATGAAATAGAGGCGATAGCCCGGTTCCTCCGGTTGCGCGAGCGCAGCAATCATGACAATGCCTAAACCACCGATTAATTGCACTGTTGTGATGGCAACTTGCATCACCCGTTGAAAGTTTCTAGAAAAGCTAAAAATAATTACTGCTGTGAAGGCTGGGCAAATGAAACCATAGCGAATCATCCAGGCAAACTGCCGAGTAATGGGTAAATTAAAAAAATCAGCAATCCCGAATGCTCCATAGCCGATTAAAAAGGCAATCAAAACAGTTCGAATAAAAAATATAGAATTCTGATAATAGAAACTTTGAAAACGTCTTTCTAGATCCAGAGGAAATTTGAGGCGATAGGCCAACGGCAACAATTGTGATAAATCCTGTTCCGAGAGTTCATCCTTCGTCTGGACAGTTGACAAGATAGGGAATTGACGAGACTCCGGTTCCATGGAATGCCTTCTGTGCTTGTGATACTGGGCGATTGCGCAATCCTGGGCAAAGGGCGGAACCTGCTCTAAAGGCTCTGGAAAATTCACGTTCACCCAGTTCACGCTCACTCTATAACCTAACCTAACAGCAGGGAATCATCCGCTAAATCTTCCTCCTGCAATTGTTCAAACTGCTGAAGTAAATCAGCGACTGTGAGATCCGATCGCTCCGGTCCCGCAATATCAAAAATAATTTGGCCGCCATGGAGCATGATCGTCCGATCACCCAAGGCCAAGGCTTGCTTCATACTGTGGGTTACCATGAGCGTGGTTAATTGGCGTTCGGCAACGATCGTGCGGGTCAAGTCGAGCACATATTCCGCCGTTTTGGGATCTAAGGCGGCTGTGTGTTCATCCAGCAGCAAAATTTGGTTGGGAGCCAAGGTAGACATGAGTAGACTAATGGCTTGACGCTGGCCACCGGAAAGCTGACCCATGCGATCGCCCAAACGTTTTTCCAACCCGAGCCCTAAACGCGCTAGTTGATCACGAAATTCCGATCGTAATTTGGGCGACAACGCCATTCCTAGGCGACGAGATTTGCCCCGGCGATAGGCCAAGGCCATGTTTTCTTCCACGGTCAATTGCGGACAGGAACCCGCGAGGGGATTTTGGAAGACCCGTGCCACGAGCTTGGCCCGCTGATGGGTAGACCAACGGGTCACGGTTTGGCCTTCAATGATGACCTGCCCCCGATCGGGCTTGACCTCACCACTAATCACATTCAGCAGGGTCGATTTTCCCGCACCATTACTACCAATTACTGTAATAAATTGTCCTGTAGGAATTGTTAAGTTCAATCCCCGGATCACCGGATTCTCCAACGGAGTTCCAGGACTAAAGGTAACGTCGATCGAGTCGAGTTGAATCATAGAAGTTTGTATGAAATCAATCGCAACAATTAGACTTGGAAGTTATGCAAAACTATCAGTTTAAGAAACGATATAGAATCGATATTATGATAGAAAATACATCGTAAATCATTCAATCTTGAAATCTATAACAATTCATTTCCATGAATCTGAACACTAGCGAAATCTTAACTTGATTCGTTTGTATTGGGGTAAGACCAATGCTAAGGCGACAAGAACCGCCGTTACCAGATTTAAATCCTGGGTTTCCAAGCCTAGGAAATCTGTATTGAGTGCCACGGTCACAGCGATGCGGTAAACGATCGAGCCGACGATCGCCCCCAGGGTCGCCCAGAAAATCGTTGCACCGGACACCACCGTTTCTCCAATAATCACCGCAGCAAGACCAAAGACGATCGTCCCCACCCCCAAGGTCACATCCGCAAAGCCATTGACTTGGGCAAAAAGTGCCCCCGCCAGTGCCACCAAACCATTACTCAGCGCCATGCCCAACAGCACCATTTGCTGGGTCGCAATGCCCTGGGCTCTTGCCATATCGGGATTTTCCCCTGTGGCTCGCATCGCCAGCCCCAGTTCCGACTGGAAAAAGCGATCGATCACCAGCTTGACCAACAGCCCGATCGCCAGCAGAACCAAACTGGTTCCGAAGGGCGAGAGGGCTGCTGGAAGCTGCTTAAGCCAGCCCTCAAGTAGCGTCATCACCGTGGTTTGCCCCAGGAGTGGCACATTGGGTTGTCCCATAATGCGCAGGTTAATCGAATACAGCGCAATCATGGTCAGGATGCTGGCCAGCAGGTTTAAAATCTTCAGTTTTACATTCAGCCAAGCCGTACAAAGCCCCGCGATCGCTCCAGCCAACATTGCGACTCCTGTGGCCACGATCGGGTTGATGCCTTTGACGATTAGCGTCGCCGCCACCGCTGCCCCTAGGGGAAAGCTGCCATCTACGGTGAGATCGGGAAAATTCAACACCCGGAACGATAAATAGACCCCGATCGCCACCAAGCCGTAGAGTAAGCCCAACTCCAGCGCACCAGAGAGCGGCACAATCAAGCGATCGAGGGCATCGGGATCAATCAAACTGGACAATACCAGAGTTGTCATAGCAAGCCTACCAGGGCGGTCTTGCGTTTTATTTAATCACTTTCACCGCTTGGGAGAGTACTTTTTCTGGCACCGTCACCCCCATTTGCTGGGCCGATTTGACGTTAATCGTCAAATTCAACTTAGTGGGCGTCTCCACAGCAATCTCACCCGGCTTTTCGCCCCGCAGCACCCGCACCACCATTTTCCCCGTCTGCCGACCCACATCGTAATAGTCAAAGCCTATGCTGGCGATCGCCCCCCGCTCCACGGAGTCATTATCTCCAGCATAGACAGGCAGTTTGTTCTGCACACCTACCTGGATAACCGATTCCAGCGCCGATACAGCGGTATTGTCTGTGGGAATGTAGATGGCATCGGTGCGGCCCACCAAACTTTTCGCGGCATTAGCCACTTCGCTGGTATTGGCTACGGTGGCCTCGACCACTTCCAGCTTTTGATTGGTTGCCGCAGCCTTGAGCAATTTCACCAGAGAAACCGAATTGGACTCGCCTGCGTTGTAAAGCACGCCAATTCGCTTCACCTGGGGGGTAATTTGGGTGATCAGTTGCAGGTGCTTATCCACCGGAGTCAGGTCACTGACGCCCGTAATTAATCCACCGGGTTTTTCCAAATTGTTCACCAACTTAGCTGCCAGGGGATCGGTCACTGTGGAAAACACCAGCGGTAACTTAGGAGCCGCTGCTGCCATGGCCTGGGCAGAGGGGGTGGAGATGGCCACCACCACATCAGGATTATCCCCAGCAAACTTTTTGGCAATCTGGGCCGCCAAGCTGGGATTGCCCTGGGCGCTTTCCCATTGCCACTTCAGGGTTTGATCCGGTTGATAGCCCGCTTGGGTTAGTTCTGCCTTGAGGCCGTCGCGCACTGCGTTGAGGGAAGGATGTTCAACGATCTGGGTAACAGCGATCGCGGGAGCTTTGCTTTGCCCTGGGTTAGACGCACCCTGGCCACAGCCATAGGTCAGCATTCCGGTGAGCATCGCCGCCGCGATCGAGGTTAGCCCCAGGGATACAGGCTGTCGAACTCCGCGATCGAGTCTCTGGTGGATCAATCCCACTGGTTTCATCATCCTTCCTCTCAACGGTGTCTGGGTCATGATAACTAGGGTTACAAACTAGATAACCGATCGCCGTTGTCTAAGCTCGCACAGCTTCCAACAAACGGGAGAAGTAGAACCGAGTTTTGGTCATTTCGTTCCGTTCAATCTTCCAACCCTGTTCTTGCAGAATCTTGACCACATAGGATTCCGGATGCAGGTAAGCACGGGTGGCTTTGCTTGGCCCTGGGAAAAAGTCACCAATCCGTTTCAGCAGGGAGTAACAGAGGGTCTTGGGGGCAAAGCTGAGAATCAGCCGCGACTCCGCTAAGGAACTGAGGTGGGCAATCATTTCCCCCGCTTTGTCCGGAGGGTAGTGGATCAACACATCCAGGCAAATCACCGTGTGGTATTTGCCATCTAGGGTTTCCAAATCCTGGGCATGGAAGCTAACATTCGACAGGTTTTCCCCCAATTCCTGGGCTGCTCGCTCCTGGGCTTCGCCGACCATCTTTTCGGAAATGTCGCTGGCAAAGACTTTTGCGCCTGCCTTTGCTAGGGGAATGCTGAGGCTGCCGACGCCACAACCTGCATCACAAATGGTTAACTCACTCACATTGCCGTCTTCTTCGATCCACCGCAGCACATGGTCGATCGTTTGTTGGTGGCCTTCACGAATGTCCCGTTGAACCTTGTTAACTTCGTCGGTTTCACCATAGATTCGTCGCCAGCGATCGAACCCTTTAGAGTTGAAATAGTCTCGAACAACGGTTTTATCGTCAGCTACGTTCATATATCCTGCTTGTGGTCTGATCCTCTCAATCAGATAAATCCTATCAGGAACCGACCAGCCCTCCCGCCATAAATCTCTTCTACACCTCTATCTTCTCACGGCCCTCACCGCCTCCCTTCAAGACGTACAGCCCTAAACTTAGTAGCCCATGGATTCCCCGATCGACGGGCCGATCTTCACAGCCAGACCCAGGCTGAGTTTCCTCCTATCTCTGAATTCACAGATTCTACTCAATGTCAAGCCCACTCACACCCACTCACACAAACTTTAAAAACGGGCAGACTACGAACTTCAACTGTTTCAATGGGTGCCCTTCTCTGCCTTCACTGAAAACCCAGACAGCAAGAGGATTAGCAATATTTAGAAAAAATTGCCAAGACAGAAAAACAGCCATTTCCTGGAAAAATCACCGCAATTTGATGGAAAGAGCTTTATATGTTCTAGAAACACCGATTATTCAGTGGAAATTGGTAACACGATCGGTAAAACCACCCTTTTAAGCAGGTTAAGTTTTCATATAGAGACTGTATTTATCCCGTTTTTTCATCTATCTTGAAGAATAAGCAAGAATTTCCCCTAGGAGAACTTGAGGCAACACAAGTTTTGATGTTGCTACGGTTTTCTAATGGCGGTGTTTTTTGCTGTGACAAACTGATCTGAGTATCTGTGGGGCACTGAGTGGGTGCCCTTTTTATTGTGCTTGCATTCTGCGAGTTCCAAAGCGGCCCTTGATACATTTAAAGCTAGCCGTATAAATTTATCCTCCAATTTGGGACATGGTACGGCTGTAGGTTCCCGTCGTTCCCGATTCCCGTAGCTTGTAGTTAATCTCTGGTTTGAGATCGATTAACGTTTTGACTTGGGTTTGTAATTCTTCGATCGCAACCCCTTGGCGCAGTTGACTTCGCAAATCAATTTGCCCGGTTTCATTCAATAAACAGGGTCGCAGCCATCCATCCGCTGAGAGCCGCATCCGATTGCAGCGATCGCAAAAACATTCGGACATTTGGCTAATAAATCCCAGGGTGCCTTGGGCTCCGGGAATTTGGAAGACATCGGCAGGGCCATTCCCGCGCACCTGTGCTGAGGTGAGTCCCCAGCGATCGCGAATCCGTTGCCGCAATTCTTCCGAGTTGATCCAGCCACGATCGTGGAACAGGTCATGGTTCCCGATCGGCATAAATTCAATAAACCGCACATGCCATTCCCGATCGATCGACAACGCTGCCAGATCGAGAATTTCGTGGTCATTGACACCCGGAATCACCACTACGTTGAGCTTGAGGGGATTAAAACCCACCCTATAAGCCGTTTGGATGCCGTTCCAAACCGCAGGCCAGCGCGATTGCCCGCGATTGCCAATGATGCGATCGAAAATCTCCGGTTCCAAGGAATCCAGGCTGATATTGAGTCGTCGTAAGCCCGCATCGTACAAATCCTGGGCTTTTTCGGCCAGGAGAAACCCATTGGTGGTCATGGCGATGTCCTGGGTTTCCGACCATTGGGCGATCGATCGAACTAACTCCACCACCTGCGGATGGATCAGCGGCTCGCCTCCAGTGAGTCGAAAGCGCGTGAACCCTAAGGGAATAAAGACCCCGCGCAACAGGGTGAGTAATTCCGCTGGAGTTAGGATCTGAGGGGAGGGCGCGTAATGGATGTCTGCGTCCTCTGGCATGCAGTAGGTACAGCGAAAGTTGCAGCGATCGACAAGACTAATGCGCAGATAATCGATCCGATTCATAACCATCCCCGGCCAAGCACTTTGTGCCAATTGTTAAACTTGATCTCACCTTAACGCTAAGCTGTGGCATCTTGCTTAGATTAGGCATCAACCTCGTTCTCCATTGGCTCCTCGATCGCGTCTATGAATCCCACTGATTTAGCCTTTACCTCCGCCCTAGACCAAGCTCGGTTAATTCGCGAAAAGGTGATCTCGCCCCTAGAACTGACCCAACTTTACCTCGATCGCATTGAACGGCTAGATCCCAAACTGGGCGCTTTTTTCCACGTTGCAGCGGAACAAGCATTGCAGGATGCCCAAGCCAAAACAGAACTCCTTACCCAGTCCAGCGCAGATTTACCTCCATTCTTTGGGGTGCCTACAGGCATTAAAGACCTTAATTCTGTGAAAGATATGCCCTGTTGCTACGGTGTCAAACTGCTACGCAACCGCATAGCGCCCCAGGATGATTTGGTGACAACCAAGATGAAGCAAGCCGGATTTGTGATCCTGGGGAAAACCTCTACATCCCAACTCGGTGCCTTGCCCTACGTGGAACCCCCCGGTTTTGCGCCCACCCGTACGCCCTGGAACGTAGACTACTCCGCTGGAGGATCAAGTGGGGGATCGGGATCCGCTGTAGCAGCGGGACTGTGTGCCGTTGCACCGGGAACCGATGGGGGCGGGTCGGTCCGAATTCCGGCAGCCTGTTGTGGCGTCGTTGGACTCAAGCCGTCGCGGGGGCGAGTGTCCTGTGCGCCAGTGGATGAGTATTTCAGTGGCTGTGTGGTCAGTGGCACCTTGGCCCGATCGGTGGCGGATGCGGCAGCGTTACTGGATGTACTGTCAGGATACGAAATGGGCGATCCCTATTGGTTACCGGAACCGGAAGACAGCTTTTTGGAAGCGACCCAGCGCGAACCCGGGAAACTTCGCATTGGCTTTGCCACCCAGATTCCGCCCCTCGGAGAAGCCGCAGCGGATTGCCACGAGGCTGTTTTGAAGACGGCCCATCTGTTGGAGTCGATCGGTCATTGGGTAGAACCGTTGGAGTTTGGGTCGTTTGAATTTAGTGAGATGATTGAGCCCTTTCGGTTGACTTGGCAAATTCACAGCGATGTTGGCATTCCTGGCATTTTCCTAGAGAAAGTGAATCGGGATCTGTGGTTTAAGGCGCAGTTCTTTCGGGCAGGTCAATATATTCGAGTCCGGCAACGACTCTATGCCTTTGCACGGCGGGTCGTGCAGGTATGCAGCCAATACGATGTGATCTTACTGCCGACCTTAATGTATCCCGATTTAAAGGTGGGAGCTTGGAAACACCTCAGCGCCCAGCAGATTCTGCAAAAGGTAATTCATTGGATTGCCCCTTGCCCTGCGTTTAATGTCAGCGGCCAACCTGCGATCGCGCTGCCCATGGGATTTAGCTCAGAAGGGGTTCCGGTAAGTGTGCAACTGGTGGGGCGTCCGGCGGATGAGGCGACTTTAATTTCCGTGGCAAGGCAACTCGAGGCGATCGTGAATTGGCAAAAACAGCGACCTGCGATCGCAATTTAGAGGTATAGCCAACAATCATTTCCTCATCAGAGCCAGTGGTTTGTCATTCGTTCAAGCCACTGGCTTTTGATTGAGAGAGGATGGAACTCGATCTTTTGATTCCTGGGGAATCATCTCCTAAATTCTACTCAGATTTTTAACGAGAAGTTAATCTAAAAATGACCTATTTATTAATCTTAAAATGCATCTTTTACAGTCAAGATTATGAATTAGATAAGCAGCTCAGTCATACAGTCTAGGGGTAATAAAGTCTATGGAAAATAAGGTATTCTTCCAAGTAATTCAAGAAGGGAATCCCCTCCTCAGCTTTGCCTTACCTTAGGGAGGTATTCCTGATAATGTCTTATTTTAGATAGGCTAATCCCTTGAATATATACAGTGCTTTATGCTAAAAAATATTGGGTTTGATCAGGGTGAATGATTTTGTTGATACTTTTCAAAAATAGTCGTGAGTATTAATTCCTAAAACTGTATTAATCTCTATGACTCCTCAATGCATCACCTGAGATGTAGTCGATCAATGTAGCTGAGTCATGTATTCTCCCTTGTCTGAAATGTAAGTCTAGGGAGAATCTTACAGAAGCCTTCATAAAAATTGAATTATAGCGATCCACTCAGATCCCTAGAATTTATTTCTGTAGCCTGAGATAAAACTTCAACCAGCCAATGATTGTAAGGAATGTTGGGCCTGTGCGTTTTGAATTAACTTCAACCATCTCTGAGTTGAAATCTTGGGAAGCTCAGTTAGAGATTCAAGAGATTGGCCAATGCTTAATTGTGCTCTTCGATCAAGATCCGCTCTTGCCGGGTGTGGTATTAACCCGCGATCGGGGCTATCAAGGCATGATTTCAAGGCGACACTTTTTTGAGCAAATGAGTCGTCCCTACAGTTTGGAATTATTTTCCCGTCATCCATTGGAGCGATTCTGTGATGCTTGGGCTACGGAACCTCTGATTCTGCCAGGAACCACCTCGATCGTGGAAGCGACGCAACAGGCACTCCAACGATCGGCTGATTCCATCTATGAACCCATCTTGATGGAAACAGCATCGGGAAGCTATCGAGTGCTAGATTTCCACGAATTATTGCTGGCCTATTCCCAAGTTCATACTCTCTCTTTACGATCGCTCCAGCAGGCCCAACAGGAAGCTCAATTGGTTGAAGCGAATTTGCGACAACTCCAGTACAACTATTCTCGCCACCTTCAAACTGAAAAAATGGCTGCTTTAGGTCAGCTCGTTGCAGGGGTTGCCCATGAGATTAATAATCCCACAAGCTTCATCTACGGTAACCTGAATCACGTCGATCGCTACATTCGCGACTTTTTAGAAGTCATTGCACTGTACCAATCGGAATATCCCCAACCTTCTCCCGTGGTGCAAGCCAAGTTACAGGAACTCGATTTTGATTTTTTAACCAGTGACATCATCAAGTTAGTTCGATCGATGCGAGTGGGTGCAGAACGGATTACAGAAATTGTCAAATCGCTACGCAACTTTTCACGGTTAGATGAATCCGATTATAAAGCAGTAGACATTCATGATGGCATCGACAGTACCATTATGATTCTGCGCAGCCGATTAAAAAGTCAAACCAAGCGACCTGAAATTCAAGTCACCAAAGACTACGGTTTGCTGCCATCCGTAGAATGCTATGCAGGTCAACTCAATCAAGTATTCATGAATATTCTTTCGAACGCGATCGACGCGATCGAAGAACAGATAGAACAATATCCCCAAACAGTTCCCATCCCCCAAGGAAATGTTCATATCAAAACACAGCAGATGGATAATGAATGGATTATGATTTCCATAGCTGATAATGGGTCTGGTATTCCTGAAAGCATCCAAAATCAGTTATTTGATCCATTCTTTACTACTAAGGCTATTGGGAAGGGAACCGGATTAGGACTCTATATCAGTCATCAAATTATTAAAGAAAAACATCACGGCAAACTAACTTGCCGATCTAGTCCCCAAGGAACAGAATTTCTGATTCAAATTCCCATTTGCCAAACTCGAACGTGTCCACCTGTACGAGCCTACGCCCTTGCCATAGATTAACGCAATGAATTCACGGGAATTTTTGATGCGATCGCATTCGTCTTCGATTGCATCAAAAATCTGACTGCTGACATAGCCGATGGGAGGGGCAGCTTGGTAGCCGTACCTAAGGATAGAGCAAAATTTTGTAAGTTTCTGGAGTCGGCTGAATCGCTTGTTCCACGGCTTGGCTTAACTCACTGAGTGGATAGCGATCGCTAATTAACGCATCCACATCAATTTTCTTCCCAAACACCAATTCTGCGGATAAGGCTTGCAGTGGAAAGGCAGAACTATAGCTGCCCATCAAGTCAATTTCCCGACGGTACAGCAAGTTGGGGTTTAGGGGAATTTCCACCTCATCGGGAAACTCCGCAAAAAACAAAATTTTGCCGCCCTTGCGCGTACAATCCAACGCCTGGAAAAATGCCTTATCGCTGGGAACCGCCAATAAACTAACATCTACACCATAGCTTTGGGTTAAGTCCTGCACCTTTTGAGTTAGCGATCGATCGCGGGCATCAAAGGCTGCCAACGCCCCCACAGCCATTGCCTTTTCTAACCGGGCTGGAATCAAATCTGTGACGATCGCCCTTGCGCCAAAGTGGTTGACCAGCATGACAAACATTAAACCGATCGGCCCTGCCCCTGTAATCAATACCGTTTGGCCTGCGCGAATTTGGGCTTTTTTAACGGCCTTGAGACAGCAATTCGTAGGTTCAACAAAGCTGGCTTGCTCAAAGGTAACGTGCTCCGGGATGGGAATCAGCCCACCTTGACGCACGATATGTCCTGGCACCTTGACATACTCGGCAAAGCCGCCACCACTGGGCGCAAACCCTGCGGTTGTCGTAATTTTTTTATACGTCTCGCACATGGAATAGCTACCGGTTTCGCAGTAGCCACAATTCATGCAGGGAATGTGGTGCATGACCACCACTCGATCGCCCACCTGCCAACCTTCCACCGCTGCACCGACTTGGAAAATCGTGCCTGCGGTTTCATGGCCAAAAATTCGAGGGGGTTCATAGAGGGGATATTTAATTTTTTTAATATCTGATTGACAGAGACCGACCACTTTAACCTGCACGAGAACTTCATCATCGGCCAGTTCCGGCATAGGAATTTCTTCGTATTGTAGGTTATTGACCCCACGAAAGACCTGTGCCTTCATCCTAATGACTCCTCTCCACTAAATTCACAACCGCTTGACTAGGACTCTACCATTAAGCAGGTCAATCTGAGAGATGTTTATTGAGATGACCCACGACCGCAGGCAATCGGATCGTAAACATGGTGCTCTGCCCTTCTTGACTCACGACACTAAGGGTTCCCTGATGCAGATCAACACACTTCTTCACTACCGCCAATCCTAACCCTGTTCCCGCGATCGTAGAGACATTCCGACCACGATAAAACGGCTCATACAAATGCGGTAAATCTTCCGAAGGAATGCCCATACCCTGATCCTGCACGTGGAAAAGTAAATCGTAGCGATCGACCTCAACAATTAAATAAACATCCTGGTTAACCGCAGAATATTTTACGGAATTTAATAACAAATTACTCAGAATTGAATACAGTAACTTTTCATCCACATAAACTCGCTGTCCGTGGAAATGACTGATAAACTTAATTGAATCTTGTAGGGGATCGGCCATGCGAATATCCTCGACTAAATTCAAGCAAAAGGAATCCAATTCAACCCACTCCGGCTGAAATTCTAAATTCCCTGCCTCTGCTCGACTCAGCATCAAAATATCAGTCAATAGCCGCTTCATCACCTGGGCAGAAGAGTGAATGCGTTGGAGGCTGTGCGATCGTTTTTCTGCTGACCATTGGGTATGGTTTTCAAACAACAGTTGGCTAGATCCTAAAACAACACTTAATGGTGTCCGAAACTCATGGGAAACCATGGAAAAAAAGTTGAACTTTAAATTACTTAATTCTTGCTGCTGTGCCCATTTGGCTTCCATCGCTTCCAATCGCTGCCGCTTCATAACCTGACGATAAACCGCCAAAAACCCTAATAATAAAACCAGAAACATTGAAAACGTTAACCAAACTTCCAAACTCATTCGACGTTGCATTAAATCCTGGGAGTGCTGTAGCCACTGCTTTAGGCGCACTTCCTCCATTCCTTTCATTTCTGCAAGAAGCCATTGAATACGATCGCGCAATCGTAAACTTTCCGCTGTGATTCGCCGTTGTTCAATGTCAATCTGATTAGTCGTGCGATAGTGCTGGATTGATTTTTCTAGTAACGCGACCCGTTTGGGAATGAGTTCCTGGACTTGGTTGAAATATTCCAATTGTGCTGGATCTTCCCCTAACTGATCTTCCAGACTTTGCAGACTAGGATGAAGCTGGGTTACGCTTTCTTGATATCGATCGAATTCTTCCCGATTGCCGATAAAAACATAGCCCCGCCGACTCGATTCCGCGATCGTCATCTCTAGGGAAATCATCGAGAGGGTACGAGTGACCTCATAGGAATGGAGTAACCGTTGAGTAGTGCCAATGAACTCTGTTGTATTGCGATAGGATGCCCAACTGCTGATCCCCAGCCAAATTGTCGCTGTGGAGAATCCTGCTGCCAACCATTTTTGTTCAGAGAACCACTTCCCCATACCAGAACCTACTCCTCACACAACGATTCATCATAGTTGATCGCAATTGCTCGAAATTGATTGCAATCAAGTGCCTACTCCTACCATCTACACACTGTAATTCCCATTGATTCTGATTCGTGTTGATTTACAAAATTTGAATGGGCTCACAAAATCGACGCCCTCTCGTTACCATAAGAAGCAGAGGTGACAAATCTATGCGAATTTTAGTGGTTGAAGATGACATTCAAATCGCTGAAGTCCTCAGTGACGCTTTGGCCGAGCACCAGTATTTGGTAGATGTGGTGCGGGATGGAGAAACTGCATGGGATTGGATTAAGACCTTACCCTACGATTTACTCATTCTAGATGTGACGATCCCAAAACTGGATGGTCTCAGTCTCTGTCGGCAATTGCGCAACCGCCACTATAGTTTGCCCGTGCTGATGCTGACCGCCCGTGACACGATCGCAGACAAAATCCATGGCCTGGATGCGGGGGCGGATGACTATATGGTGAAACCCTTCGATCTTCAAGAGCTGATGGCGCGGGTGCGTGCGTTACTGCGTCGGGGTACCGGGACTGTCCCGGTACAACTCACCTGGGGGAACTTGCAAATTGATCCCAGTACCTACGAAGTCACCTATGCCAACCATTCCCTCAGCCTCACGCCTAAGGAATATGCCATTTTAGAATTGCTCGTCTCCAATGGTCGGCGCGTACTCAGTCGATCGGGCATTATTGAACAAATTTGGTCGCTGCCAGAATCTCCAACGGAAGAAGCCGTTAAGTCCCATATCAAGGCTCTACGACAAAAATTAAAAGCTGCCGGTGCCCCCGATAACTTTATTGAAACGGTTCACAGCATGGGCTATCGCCTCAAACCTCCAGCACTAAATAGATCACCCTGCTAGCTTCTTGCACCTGTCTTTACATCGAGGCTCGAGTATGCGGATGCGGATTGGGTCGCAAGGATTGGGTCGCAAATTCAGGGGATTGATCAAGGAAATATTTACGGAGTTAAAAAAGAAGAACCTTTCTAAAGTTAGATGTCAATTGTATTCTTAACCAAATCTACCCTTTTTCTACCCGATTTCCCCTCGGTTTTCCCACAGGGCTTTGATAGCTTGAAGGTACTGGGTCAGTGCAACCGATCGCTTGCAAATTGGATTGATTGTCAACGCACACGATGTCAACGTGTACGGTGTCAACATGTTTTCAAGATGCATGATGTCAACTTGTACAAGGGTGCCTGTCTCATGTTGGGCTTTTCAGAAGTGGCGTATATCTAACGTCCTGATTCGACATTGCAGTCCGTTTGTGGATGCAGTGTGTGATACCGGATCGATAGCATCTACCCCTTTTAGAGAAAGTTGTGTGAGGTGAACTGATCCGTCCAGATCGATCGTTTGGATTGGATGGTAAAAGATGGTTAGGGATACGTATTGTGGCTGGCTCATTGAAGTTAGCTCAACCTCCGAAGGCTACTCGTTTCAATGTACTTCTTCCAACAACGAAGAATGGCACGATCGAGAGTTCTATCAATCCGGAAGTTCAGCTCGAGCTGCAGCCCGTCGATTTGTTCAAGCAGCCGTGGTCAGAACCGCTCTGCGTCATTGTTACAGTTCCTATTGTGTAGGAGGCTTGAGTCCTGAAGAATACGTCACCTTAGAAGATTTAATTTTGAGTGCGCTCAATCTTGACACCCTCAGCTTAGAGTGCTCTTGATAGTTGTTTTTCACTACGATTCTCTAAACACTATTGAGTGAATTCGGCCAGTTCTGTGACCCTGTTAAATCGACTGTACAATCCATGGCAAGTCCGATTTCAGAATGCACGGGGGGTCAATTAACACAAGTTTGTCCGATGAGTGACAGTGGGTTATCAGCGTTTGGGATTTTGGCCTAGGACACAGCCGCTCCATTGCTGATAGCCTTTTTTCTTTACAGATTTTTCTGGGTTGTTGTAATAAGCAGTGGAGCCTTCTCACCGTGGGACAGTCTGTGAAAGCTTATTGTGATCCAGAAACAGAGCGATTCGATCGACCGCAGCCATCAAAATTGCGGGTTCATGCACTAATGCGAATCGGACATAACCTTCTCCCGCTGGACCAAAGCCCACCCCTGGAGAGGCCGCTACTCCAGTTTGGGCAATTAAGTCTTGGCAAAATTGGATGGAATTTTGGGCGTAGGGTTGCGGAAGCTTGGCCCAAACGTACATGGCCGCTTCTGGCGCAGGTACATTCCAACCGATGGCATGGAGGGCATTGACGAAGACATCACGCCGTTTACGAAAGGTTTCTACGGTGTGGTGAACAGTATCCTGAGGCCCCGTTAACGCCGCGATCGCGCCATTTAAAATGCCTAAATACTGATTGAAATCCACGGTGGCCTTAATTTGTCGCAAGGCCCGAATCAGATCTGCATTACCGATCGCGTAACCCATGCGGAAGCCGCCCATGTTGTAGCTTTTGGACAGGGTAAAAAATTCGATCGCACAGGTTTTATCGGGGTCGGCCTGCAAAATTGACGGCACTGGCTCCTGCCGAAACACTAAATCTACATAGGGAAAGTCGTGTACCAATACTAAATTATGCCGTTGGCAAAAGCTGACGGCAGTTTGGAAAAATTCCAACGGGGCGATCGCGCTGGTGGGGTTGTGGGGATAGCTCAACACCATCATTCGGGCTTGGGCCAAGACTTCTGCTGGAATCTCAGCAAAATTCGGCAGGTATTGGTTATCTTCCCGAATCGGCATGGGATAAATCTGTCCCCCCGCTAGGTACACGCCCCCGGCATGGGAGGGATACCCCGGATCAAGCAAAAGCGCGTAATCTCCCGGATTCAGAATCGCTAGGGGTAAGTGAGCCGTACCTTCCTGGGACCCAATCAGGGGTAGAACTTCCGTTTCAGGGTCAACAGGAATGCCAAATTTGCGTTCGTACCAATGGGCTGCAGCCTTGCGAAAAGATTGGGTGGCGTTAAAGAGCAGATAGCCATGGGTCGCCGGATCTTGCAGCGAATCAGCAATGACTTTAAGAATGTGGGGACTGGTGGGTAAATCAGAGGATCCCAGGGAGAGATCGATAATATCCTGCCCCGTTGCTCTGGCTTGGGCCTTTGCACGATCCATATCAGCAAAAACATTGGATTGCAGCGGAATTAAGCGATCGGCAAATTGCATAGCAGATGACTCGCAAAGGGGCGTATTTCTGATTGTAAAAGCTGGTCATGGAAGCTGAACGGAAGTTTTTTAGAGATTGCCGGTCAGCAATGAGATCGGACAGAAACGTGGATTAAATTAAGTTTATTTGTACTACTGATACAATAAACATAGTAATTTTAAGGTATCGCAATTCCAGGATGTCGCAGTTCTAAACCGTTCTATTAAGCTGCAACTATTAAACTGCAACCATTATGTTGAAATATGTTGAACCCCTAGACTGGCTCCCGACCGCCGCAGAATTGCCCGATTCCGATGATACGCCTTTGGATAACGAACTCCAAGAATTGATTCCCACCCTGCTCAAGCTGATTTTGGCGGAAATTTGGGACAGTCGTCTCGATTGGTTTTTCGGGATCGATATGGGGATTTACTATAATCCAGATGAGCCGCCGATCGTACCCGATGGATTTCTCAGTATAGGCGTGGCAAGTGTCAAAACCGAAGCGCTGCGTCCCAGCTATGTCCTATGGGAAGAGAATGGAATTCTGCCCCAGTTAGCGATCGAAGTGGTATCCCAAAAGTATCGGGGCGAATACAGCAGTAAAAAAGACCTCTACCAAAGGCTGGGCATTCTCTACTACGCCATTTACAATCCTCGGCGCAAGCGCAAACCGACGTTAGAACTGTATAAGTTGATCAACGGCACCTACCTTCCCCTCGTTGGCAATCCGATCTGGTTGCCGGAACTCGGCTTAGGGTTAGGCAAGGAACGGCAAACCTACCAGGGGCGCGATCGGGAATGGCTGTTTTGGTATGACCAGCAGGGAACGCGCTATCTGACGCCCCAAGAGCAGGTACGCCAGGAACGCAGCCGAGCCGATCGAGCAGAGGAGCGGGCCGATCGTTTGGCCGATCGCCTGCGCCAGTTGGGTATCGATCCAGATCAAGTGTGAATTCTTCAAAGACAGCTAACCGGGCATAGACTTCCATACCCGGTTGGATTGCGTGATACCTAGTGATACTTGGAGGTGATAGGCAGAAGCGATCATGGCCATCGCTCAACAGCTCATCTAAGCCGCAAGATAGGTTGTGATCAAGTCCTCTAACTTCTGCTTAGGAATGGCTCCTTCATGTTGGCTCGTGAGTTCTCCATTCCGGAAGAACCGTAGAGCCGGAACCCCTTCAACTTTGCACAGTGCAACACTTTCTGGATTGGGATCCACTTCCATTTTGATAACTTTCAAACGATCGCTATAGCTATTGGCGATCGCCTCAACGAGGGGGGCCATCAGCCGACAAGGCCCACACCAAGCAGCCCAAAAATAGACCAGCACAGGCTTGTCCGCTTTCAGCACTTCGGTTTCGAAGTCAGAGTCAGAGATAATTTGCAGGTTACTCATACAAGGTCAGGTAAACGAGCCGCTCAGCCATTTTATCAGCCCTGCTGTTTGATCAGCCTGTAGGAATCTGATTGATACCCGGTACCCTCAGGCTTGGGACTTACCCTCAGGCTTGGGACTATGTTGCCGAGCTGCGATCTATGTCTGAGATCGGTTCAGGTACTGCGAATAAAGCTTAAAAGATGGTCTGCGGTTTCCTGGGGTTTCTCCAAGTGGGGTACATGGCCGCATTGGTCAATCCAAATTAACTGGCTCTGGGCGATCGTGGTGCGGAAACGATCAGCGTCTGGAGTCCCTAAAATTGCATCCTGGCGTCCCCATAGAATTAACGTGGGGACTTGCACTTGGGCAATGCGATCGCTGAGAAACCCATAGCCACCGCTTTTGGTAAAGGCAATTAAGGCTTTGCTCCAGCGGGGTAATTCCAAGTGGAGCGCGGCGCACAGTTCCGCATCGGGGGTGACAAAACT
Source organism: Alkalinema pantanalense CENA528 (assembly GCF_050753345.1). NCBI lineage: Bacteria > Bacillati > Cyanobacteriota > Cyanophyceae > Leptolyngbyales > Leptolyngbyaceae > Alkalinema > Alkalinema pantanalense. The sequence continues at coordinate 33,167 of NZ_JBLZFX010000013.1, forward strand.
GGAGTCATAGTAGGCTTTGAGGCTAACCTGTTGGCGCACTTTCGGTTGCCGCAGGAATTCTGTTGCCAAATAGCCCAAAGGTGGAAACAGGAACTTTGAAATCACAGGACTTTTGGCAAATCCTGCACTATCCAGCAAAACTAACTGCGCCACTGCATCGGGATAGGTCAAGGCAAAGTCGATCGCCGCTGCCCCCCCCATGGAAGCCCCCACCAATACCATGGGTCGGCCAATGCAGGTCTTCCAAGTGTAGTACAGGTGCGTTTTGATACTTTCAGGGTCAAAGCTAAGATCCACAGCGCGATCGGTAAACCCAAACCCCAGCAGATCGATCGCCCAAGTTTCCTGGGATGCGGCTAACAGTGGCAGCAATCGACGAAACTCAAAGACAGAGCTATCAAACCCATGGAGGAGCACGATCGGGGTACCGCCCTCGCTTTGCTGGACAAAGGTAGTGTCGATCGCCGTCAAACTGAGCGGGGTAACAATCTTCTGGCGTTGGATATTTTGAGCCAGGGTGATGGAAGCTGCTTCGGTCAGTTGGCTAGCACGACTAGGTAAAAAACTTGGGAACATTTGCACGACATCGCTTGGGATCAGACCCCATTATACGAAGCACAATGACGTCAAACACAATGGCATCAAACTCAATGGCATCAAACTCAATGGCATCAAACTCAATGGCGTCATCCTAAACCTTCTACCTTACCCATCCTCCCTATCTGGCCATCCCTATTCGCCCTGCCCCTCGATCAACCCGCGTCTCCCAACCCGGGTTTCTCAACCTGTTCTCCAACATCCGGGAATGAGGTGAATTCCTACCAATCCGGACAAGATTTTATCAGGACTAAAAAATACGTGAAATCTCCGGAGGGCTTTTGGGCAAGCTAACTTTGTTTACACGGTTATACGGATCTCAAATTCTGTATCACTCCGGTAACGAAATAACCAAGCTCACGTGATTCAACGAAGTTTTAAGCAAGTTTCACGTTCGAAACTGGACTTCAGCGGTTATCTTGGAGCAGCCCGATCGCCCACTAGGGAAGAGGCTCATTTTCTAACTGTGTTGTAACTGTTCGCACCTGCCAATCTCAGGAGTTTAGAGCATGGAATTTGCTGGGTCTTCCCTCTGGAATTCATCTTCACTCACTATCCCTCCATTTTCCTCTAGTCTCGATCGCTACGGGGCTTCTCCCTTAACTCCTTCGCCAGGATTCAATCCTGGGACTGCATCCTCCTTAGTATTTATCGATGCGGGAGTCCAGGACGCAGCGTCCCTACTAGGCAGTCTTGATAGCAATACGGCGGTCTATTTCCTCAATCCTTACCAGGATGCGATCGGTCAAATTACGGCAACGCTGTTACACCATACGGGCGTTGAGTCAGTCCATATTCTTTCCCACGGTGCCGCCGGTCAGCTACAGCTGGGAAATTCCTGGCTCAGCGGAGATAACCTAGCCTCCTACACACAGCAATTGAAGTCCTGGGGGCAGGCATTGACTGCTGATGCCGATATCCTGTTATACGGTTGTGATGTGGGGCAGGGCTCGATCGGGCGATCGTTCCTGCAAAGTTTAGCCCAATTAACGGAAGCCGATGTGGCCGCATCGGATAACATCACCGGGGCAGATGGAGATTGGGTGTTAGAAACTCAAATTGGCACCATTAACACTGCCAGTCTCAACCCTGTTAACTATCGGTATGATCTCAATACCCAACTGCTCTCTGGCATTCAAACGACCCTGTCTAGTGCAGCAGTGGGAGGCTCCATCTCTCCCGGCATGGTTAGCCAAAATGGCCAATATGTCGTCTTTACGAGCAAGTCCGATGGGTTAGTCTCGCAAGATAACAATGGCTTTGAGGACGTTTTTCTCTACGATCGCGTTAACAACACCTATACTTTGGTGAGTCACGATGCGACCAATACGAACGCGGGTAACGGAACCTCTCTCAGACCTGTAATTAGTGGTGATGGTAACTATGTTGCCTTTGTCAGTAGCGCCAGTAATCTGGTCAGCGGTGTCACAGACAATAACAACCTAGAAGATATTTTCCTATGGGAGCGCAGTACCGGCAAGATCACATTGCTGAGTAACTTGGGTGGGGTTACCCAAGCTGGCAGCTCAACGAACCCGGTGATTAACCAAGATGGTTCCGTCGTCGCGTTCACCAGTACAGCATCTGGCCTACTGGGAGTACCCGATCGCAACGGGGTCAGTGGATCAGACGTCTTTGTCTGGACAAAAACCAATGGCTTGGAGTTGGTGAGTGTTAACCAAAACTTTAATGGAAGCGGGAATGGCTCCTCCTCCAACCCTGTTGTCAGCGCCGATGGTAACTATGTTGCCTTCATCAGTACTGCCAATGACCTGTTACCTGGAGACAATGATGGTTTCCAAGCGGATGTTTTTGTCTATGGGGTAACGAGTGGGACATTTGACCAGATTAGTATTAATCCAGCAGTCGCTGGCAGTGGTAATGGCACTGCATCGGGTCGCTTGGCCATTAGTGCCAACGGTGGACGGGTCGCCTTTGCCACTTCGTCCCGATTGTTAGCGACCGATACGAATACATCAAATGATATTTATGTATGGGATCGCGCAACTGGTAACCTGATTCTGGGTAGTGTCAGCGCTACCGGCACCCAAGCAGGGGATAACAGTTCCGATGCCCCAGTCTTGAGTGCCAATGGACAATATTTAGCCTTTAGCAGCTTAGCGAGTAACTTAGTTGCCACGGGAGACACCAACGGTGCATTAGATATCTATTGGCGAGATCTGGATTCAGCCAATCCTAGTCGCTTAATTAGTCAAGTCGGTGGTGTGGTTGGTAATTCCTCATCCCTCAATCCTGTCATGAGTGATGATGGCAAAACGATCGTCTTTGTCAGCAGTGCGACTAATTTAATCGCTAATGACACCAATAATCGGGCTGATGCCTTTGCCTATAACATTGACAGCCAAGTGTTATCCCTCGTCACCCGGCAGCAGGGGGTTACCCCTCCCACAGTTGGCGATAGCGGCACACAGAGTCCAGCCATTAGCGGCGACGGGAAATTTGTCTTCTTCAGCAGCGATGCCACTAACTTAGTTCCCCAGGATACCAATGGGGTTGAAGATGTCTTTTTCACTGACTTAACAACGGGGGCAGTCAGTCTTGTTTCCCGGGCTACCCGCACTTCCGTTACAGGAAATGGCAACTCCGAAGTCACCGCCAATCAATCCATTAGCACCGATGGCCGCTATGTCGTCTTTACGAGTTCGGTGGATAAGCTGGTGTCAGGAGATACCAACGGTGTTACAGATATTTTCCTACGGGATGTCACACTACCCAGTAGCGATCCCAATGCGATTAAGCTAGTGAGTCGCACAACCACTGGCAACGCTGGTAATGGAGCATCCTCTACACCGATGATCAGTGGTGATGGCAACTTTATTGTTTTCACCAGTTCTGCTTCTGATCTGGTTGCGGGGGATACTAATAATCAGGCAGATATTTTCCTGTACAACCGATCGACGGGTACAGTTCAACTGATTAGTAAAGTTGGTTCTACATTAGCCAATGGAGCATCTGCCAATCCGATTATTAGTAACGATGGCCAGTACGTTGTCTTTACCAGTACTGCTAGTAATCTAGTTGCCAATGACAGCAATAATGCCCAGGATGTCTTCCTATGGAATCGTACAACAGGAGTCATCCAGTTAGTTAGCAAAACAGGTTCGGGTAACAGTGGCAATGCTGCATCTGCCAATGCCACTATCAGCGCCAATGGGTTATATGTGGTCTTTACCAGTACCGCGAGTGACTTAGTGGCAGGGGATACAAACGCAGCCCAGGATGTATTTGCGTTTAATACCCAAACTGGTGCGGTGACCCTCCTAAGTACGGGGGCTAGCGGCATTGGGAATGATAATTCCTTCAATCCTGTGATTAGTGATGATGGTCGCTATGTAGCGTTTACCAGTGATGCCACCAACCTTGTCGCCAACGATACCAACGGAACCCAGGATGTCTTCCGGTACGATCTGCAAGCTGCATCTAATCCCCTCGCCTTAGTGAGTGTGAATACCAGTGGTAACGCTGGAGTTACAACGGGGACACCTACTACGCTGGGTTCCTACGCACCAACCATGAGCGCAGATGGTAATTTGATTGCCTTTGTCAGCACGGCCAGCGATTTAACAACGACCACGGATACCAATGGCAATGTTGCTGATGTGTTTATCCGCAATATGCAAACGGGCCAGACGTCCCTGGTGAGCGTCAATTCCGCTGGAACCGGCAGTGGCAACGGATCAGGCTCGCTGAATCCCGTAATTAGTGCTGATGGTCGCTATGTAGCCTTTGTCAGTACAGCCTCGGATTTGGTTACAGGAGACACCAATGGCAATATCCAAGATGTTTTTGTTCGGGACACGGTCACGGGACGCACTCGTTTAATCAGCTTAGATGAATCGGATATCAATGCAGGAAATGCAGCATCCAAAGATCCGACCCTGAGCCGCAATGCCGCCTATATTGCCTTTACCAGCGATGCGAGTAATTTAGTCGCGGATGATCTCAACCGCGCCGCAGATGTCTTTGGGACCCAACTGAAACAAACGGTCAGCATTGTGACCCAGGATGGCACTGCAACTGAAACGGCCGGTGATACTGGATCGTATAAAGTCAGCCGCACCGATCCGACGGGAACACTTATTGTCAAGTTGTTGCCTAAGGTCACGGGTACCGCATCGGTTCAAGACTATGACATTACGACCACCACAGCGGGCGTTACGTTGGTTCGGGATACTAATACTGGACTGATCACTTTGACGCTGAGCGATAATGTCAAAGATGTGATTTTGGTTGTGACACCGATCGATGATGTTGTAGCAGAACCAACTGAAGCCGTAGAACTCGCCCTCGTTGATGATGGGGGATTTTTAATCAGTAGCGCCGCTGCCAGTGCTAGCGTTTCAATTCTCGATAACGATACGGTTGTTACCAACACAAATGATTCGGGAGAAGGGTCTCTGCGGCAGGCCATTTTAAATGCTAATGCCTTTGCGGGAACCAATACTATTACCTTCCAAATTCCGGGTACAGGGGCCAAAACGATCGCATTGCAATCAGCCCTTCCAGATATTACGGATACCGTTATAATTGATGGCACGAGCCAAGCCGGATTTACAACAATTCCCGTCATCACCCTAGATGGAACCGCGATAGCCACGACAACCAATGGTTTAAACCTCACTACCAATGGCAACCAAGTCAAAGGACTCAAAATCACTAATTTCAAAGGCAACGGAATTGCAATTGCAGGAAGTAATAATACAATTGGGCTTGGGGCAGTCGATACAATTGGCAGCAACATCATTACTGGGAATGGTCAAGCAGGCATTGCCGTCACTTCAGGCACAGGTAATCGGATCTCTGGCAACTCGATCGGCAATAACACTGGATTAGGGATCGATCTAGGCCCAACGGGAGTCACGCCCAATGATATCGGTGATGTTGATACCGGCGCAAATAATCTACAGAACTTCCCCGTTTCCCTGGTTGCAGAAAACACCATTGCTGGCGATCAAACCATTATTACAGGTCGTCTCAACGGAATTGCTGGACGCACCATTCGGGTTGAGTTTTTCAGCAATACAGCCGCCGATCCCTCGACCAATGGGGAAGGAGAAACCTATCTTGGCTTCCAAGATGTGACGATCGATAGCAGTGGATTTGCCGACATTTCCTTCACAACAACAACCGCTATCACAGGGTTAGTCAGCGCCACGGCAATTGATACCCAAAGCGGAGACACCTCCGAATTTGCCGTCACCGTGCCCGTATCCAAACCGGAAATTTCGATCGTCCCCGTAGTACCCTCTCTCATTGAAGGGAATACAGGAACCAGTGGCTACGGATTTGATGTGGTGCTGTCTCGGGCCAGTGCCCAAACCGTGACTGTGAATGTTGCGACCCAAGCAGGTACCGCAACGGAGGGAACTGATTATCAGGCACTGGCGCAAACACTCACCTTCGCACCCGGTGTAACCACCCAGCGGATCACGGTAAACGTCATCGGAGATACGCTGGTTGAAGCAAATGAAACATTTAATGTTGTTCTGAGCAATCCCTCAGTCAATGCAACGTTAGCGACAACGCCATCTGCAACCGGAACCATTCGAGACGATGATACGCCTCAGTTCTCGATCGTACCCTCCAGCCCAGCAATCACGGAAGGCAACAGTGGTACTGTAGCCTACACCTTCACCGTTAGTCTGTCGCAACCCAGTCTAACCCCTGTTTCCGTGGATTACCGCACGGTTGATGGCACAGCGATTTCCACTGGGGTAGGAGCAGATTTCGTAGCCACTACCGGCACGCTAAACTTTGCCGCCAATGATACGACGCCTAAGACGATTACCGTTTTAGTCAATGGCGATACCATCTTTGAGCCCAATGAAAACTTCTTGGTCGAACTGCTCAATCCCCAAGGAGCGAGCCTAGACAGTACGGCCTCGACTGCAACAGGCGTTATTACAAATGATGATCCTGCCCCTGTAATTACGTTCCAGTCACTCACGCCATCGGTTACGGAGGGCAACAGCGGCACGACCGATCTGATTTTTAACGTTCAGTTATCAGGAGCTTCTAGTAGTCCAATTAGCGTTGACTACACCACTCAAAATGGGACTGCTCTTGCTGGGGAGGACTATACAACCGTTAATGGAACCTTGACCTTTGCCCCTGGAGAAACCAGTAAAACCATTACGGTCAAAGTTGCAGGAGACAATAAGTTTGAAATCGACGAAACCTTGTCTTTGGTGTTGTCTAATCCTACGGGCAGCGCCACGATCGGGCCAGGGAATACCACCGCAACGGGCACAATTACCAACGACGATGCCCGTCCGACCATTAGTTTCGCATCTTCCAACGTTTCGACCCTAGAAGGCAATAGCGGCAGCACTCCCGCAACCTTTACGGTTAATTTATCCAATCCATCCAGCGAAGTTATCACCGTCAGCTACGCAACTCAGGATGGAACGGCTACGGCTGGTTCCGACTATACTTCCGCCACTGGAACCCTCACATTTAACCCTGGTGAAACCAGTAAAGATATCGCAGTTCAAATTACCGGCGATACCATCGTAGAATCCAATGAAACCTATCAAGTACAGTTGAGCGGCGCGACTAATGGGACATTATCCAGTGGGGGCAGCACGCTGTCCGCAACAGGAACTATCCTAGATGATGACATCGGCATCGCGATCGTGCCTTTAACGATTAGTCAACCGGAAGGGAATAGCGGTACGACAAACTATAGCTTTAAGGTGCAGTTATCCAAACCTGCCACGCAAGCAGTCAGTGTCAACTACACAACCAAAGATGGAACCGCCCTGGCAGGGGAAGATTACACAGCAGCAAATGGAACGCTCACCTTTGCCGCTGGAGAAACAGAGAAAACAATCACCATTCAAGTCAATGGGGATACGAAGTTCGAGGGTGATGAAACATTTACCTTAGAGCTCTCAAATGCAGCGGGCGCGACCATCACTTCGGGTAATTCGATCGGCACAGCAACCATTACCAACGATGATGCCCGTCCGACCATTAGTTTCGCCTCCTCCAGTGTTTCAACAGTGGAAGGCAATAGCGGCAACACTCCCGCAACCTTTACGGTTAACTTATCCAATCCATCCAGCGAAGTCGTCACGGTCAACTATGCAACGCAGAATGGAACGGCTACGGCTGGTTCAGATTACACCGCTAATACCGGAACCTTAACATTTAATCCCGGTGAAACCAGTAAAAATATCACCATTCAAGTCATTGGTGATACCACACCAGAAGTTAATGAAACCTACCAGGTTCAATTAAGCAGCGCCACCAATGGAACATTCTCCGGTGGGGGCAGTACATTAGTCGCCACGGGAACCATCACGGATGATGATGCTCCAGTGGTTCCAAAGGTTTCGATCACTCCCACGCTGGTTTCCAAAACTGAAGGAAATAGTGGCAGTCAGTTCTACCAATTTACGATTCAATTAGATCAACCAACGACCCAACAGGTCTCAGTCCAGTATGCAACCGTTGATGGAACCGCCGTCAGTTCTGGCCTCTCCGCCGATTATGGTGGCAAATCCGGCACCTTGATTTTTGCGCCAGGTGAAACCAGTAAAACGGTGGCGATCGAAGTGTTCGGAGACACCAATTTTGAGGCCAATGAAACCTTTAAGTTACAACTGAGCAATCCGCAAAATGCAACCTTAGGAACGACGGAAGCTACGGGTGAAATTCTGAATGATGATGCGGCTCCATTACCTGGGCTATCTGTTCTTGCAACACCCACTACAGTGGTGGAAGGCAATGCTGGAACCACAAAGACTGTGACCTTTACAGTTTCGTTATCCAGTGCTGCAACTCAGCCCGTCACAGTCACCTATACCACCGTAGATGGCACAGCCACCTCCGCCGGAAATGATTATATTCCCGTCTCCGGTTCTTTAACATTCGCTCCTGGGGAAACAAGCAAAACCGTCAATGTAACGGTGATTGGAGATAATACCGTTGAGCCCGATGAAGACTTCTCGCTGAACTTGAGCAATCCAACCAACGCGAAGATTGATGTTCTGTCAGCTTTTGTCACCATTTCCAATGATGACTCCAACAATGGACAGCCACCCACCGTATCCCTGGGAACGGGTACAGTCAGCCTTGCGGAAGGGAATACATTAGGTTCAGTGATGCTCTTTACCATCACCCTCTCCCAACCCGCCACCCAAACGGTCACCGTTCAAGTAGACACCGTAGATGGTACGGCGATCGCTGGACAGGACTACGTTCCCATTTCCAAGGGCCTCATTACGTTCAACCCAGGAGAACAATCGAAAACGTTTACCGTTTCCACGATCGGTGACACTATCCCTGAACCCGATGAGACTTTTGACGTTCGCCTCTCTAACCCCAGCAATGCTGTTTTAGGCACCTTGAGTCAAACCGGAGTGATTGTCAATGATGATGGCCCAGTTCTGCCAACAGTTTCCTTGGGAACAACCGCCATTACCCAAAATGAAGGCAATTCTGGCACAACCCTCTATACCTTTACGGCAACTCTATCTCAACCAGCTTCGTCCACCATCACCGTTGACTACGACACGATCGACGGTACGGCAACCGTTGCGGATAATGACTATGCCCCAGTCAGCAATGGGCGCTTGACCTTCAATGCTGGAGAAACAACGAAAACCTTCAATATTGCGGTCAATGGAGACACTAAAGTTGAAACCAATGAAATCTTTAAAGTTCAACTGAAGAACCCCGTTGGTGCCACGATCGGGACTGCTAGCCAAGATGGAATTATTCAAAATGATGATGTTGCCCCGTCCCTCAGCCTGAGCATTGTACCGACCAACGCAGCACAAACTGAAGGCAATAGCGGTACCAAAGCCTTCACATTTACCGTCAATCTTTCCCAGGCTGCAACCACTCCAGTTACAGTGAACTATGCCACCGTAGATGGGACAGCGACGGTTACCAATAACGACTATGGCCAAAAATCAGGAACACTCACCTTTGCCGCTGGCGAGACTTCTAAGATCATTACGATCGATGTGAATGGAGATACCGTTGTTGAACCCGATGAAAGCTTCTCAGTTCAGTTGAGTAATGCCTCTGGGGCAACGATTAGTACCGCATCCGCCAGCGGAACCATTATCAACGACGATTCCCTTGCCCTGCCAACCATTTCGATCGCGCCGATCACCTTAAGCCAACTGGAAGGAAACCTAGGAAACCGTGCCTATGACTTCACCGTTACACTTTCCCAGGCTTCTACTCAAGCGGTCACGGTCAACTATGCCATTCAAGATGGCACCGCCACTCTAGCCGATGGCGATTATGTTGTGAGTCAGACCGCTGGCACACTCACCTTTGCCCCCGGTGAGACTAGTAAAGTGATTACCGTCAATGTGGTGGGTGACAGTAAGTTTGAGGCGGATGAAACCTTTACGGTCAGACTCTCTTCACCCAGTAACGGCATTTTAAATAGCAGCGCAACAATTGCTACGGGCACAATCCTTAATGATGATAATGCAGGTATGGGCACCAATCTTTCAGTAGATGGAAAGACTGACGTGTTCTGGCGTAATACCAACACCGGAGACGTTATTTTCTGGCAGATGAATCAGGGCCCTTCGGTCATGCAGTATGCACTCAATCAAGTCATGAGCGATCCCAATTGGGAAGTCCGAGGAACCGCTGATTTTGATGGAGATGGGGATGCCGATATTCTGTGGCGTAATTCCTTCACTGGAGCCAACCAAATCTGGCGTATGAATGGCACCACTTTTGGCGAAGCCATTGCCCTACCTTCAGTCACGGATACTAACTGGACAATTGAAGGAATTGGCAACTTTACGGGCATTGCGGGTCACCAAGACATTCTCTGGCGGCAGAAACAATCAGGGATTGTACAAGTCTGGGCGATGAATGGTGTAACACTCGTGAAGGGCTATTCAGTCTTCACGATCGGAAATGGAGATTGGGTCGTTGAAGGCACGGGTGACTTGAACGGTGATGGTGTTACCGATGTGGTTTGGCGCAACCAACGCACAGGCGCGATGACCGATTGGTTAATCAATGCTGATGCTAGTGGAGTTCGTTTCCAATCGGTTGATTTGCTATCTGTGCCTGATTTAGCTTGGAAAGTGGCGGGCATTGCAGATTTTAATGGCGATCGTAAGCCGGATATCCTCTGGCGGAACTACCGAACCGGGGAAAATGATATTTGGATCATGAATAATGGTCGGTACGTCAGCAGTACCCACCTTCTGAAGGTACCTGAAGCCAGCTGGGTCATTAAGGGAATTTCAGACTTTAACAAAGATGGTAGCCCCGATATTCTGTGGCAGAATCAGCAGACCCAAGAAGTATCACTTTGGTACATGAACCGAGATGCCTACGGCATTAGTCTTGCCCTGCCCAATGCCCCTGTTGGTTGGTCAATTAATGGCGTCAATGATTTTGGAACCGATGGGAAGACTGATATTTTGTGGCGAGATACCAAAACCGGTGCTACCTATATTTGGACGATCGATAGCTCTACCTTCAATCAAACTATTAACATTGGCCGCATTGACGATTTGAGCTGGAAGGCGGAGTTGACAGGTGACTTTAATGGCGATGGGAAGGTTGATATTTTCTGGCGCAATCAGCGGACGGGATCTAATATCTTTTGGATCATGAACAATACACAGTTTGTGACCTCCACAGCCAAGATTCCCCAAGTGCCCGATCTCAGCTGGAAAGTCCAAGGAACTGCTGATTTCGATGGGGATGGGAGCCTTGACATTCTCTGGCAAAACCGCTCTACCGGCCAAGTTGTCATTTGGAAAATGGATCGCGATCGTTATGTTCGAGATTATACTGTGATGACAGTTCCTGATCTTTCTTGGCAAATAGAAGGGATTGCTGACTTTGATCTGGATGGTAAACCCGATATCCTCTGGCGCAACTATCGCACCGGACAAACTGACATCTGGCGCATGAATGGATTTAATTACCAACAAAGCCTGAGCTTACCCTTGGTATCCGATATCACCTGGCGCATTGAAGGAATTGGTGACTTCAATAAGGATGGACGAATGGATATCCTTTGGTTTAATACCTTGACTCGAGATGTTGACATTTGGACAATGAATAACTTTGCCTTGATGCAATCCTATCGTGTGAACAAGGCTCCAAGTGGTAACTGGCAGATTCAGGGCATCCGAGACTTCAACGGGGATGGATTACTAGATATCTTCTGGGTCAATCCAACGACAGGTTCCACCCAGGTCTGGTACATGAGTGGTGCTAATTATGGAAGTGCAGTTATTTTGCCTGCCTATTCCGACTTGAATTGGCGCATTGAAGGTTTCGATGATTTCAGGAGTGGAACCTCTAACTAAGTTGGTCAAGGTTCACTCAATACAGTTCACTCAATACAACAGTCCACTCAATACATAAGTCTCGATGAATTGTTAGGAAGCAAAAGGGACACTTTCCCTTTTGCTTCTCCATTTCAGGGGGTATGCTGCACATAAATTTCTAATTGAATTTTTAATTGACCGCAGAGATACCCTAAGGCTGGGAGTCCTCCTGTAAGATGGCAAGTAAAGCTAGTTTGGATTTGTTTACCCTCGTAGCCGCCATGACTCATCCCATCCTGGACGTTCGCAACCTGCAAGTACAGTTCACCACTGAAGCCAGTTCTGCTAAAGGGACATCCCCATCTGTAATTAACGCAGTCGATGGCATTTCCTTTCAGGTTTGGCCGGGGCAAACGCTAGGGATTGTGGGGGAATCTGGATCAGGCAAATCCGTCACATCCTTAGCCGTGATGGGTTTAGTTCCCAATCCTCCTGGCAAAGTTACAGCGGGGGAAATCTGGTTCCAGGATGGCGATCGCCGGATTAATCTGTTAACTCTTTCGCCTCAACAGCTCAGGCATTTACGAGGTGGACGCATTGCCATGATCTTTCAGGAACCGATGAGCTCCCTCAACCCGGTATATACGATCGGGTTTCAGTTGACGGAAGCCATTCAACTCCATCAACAGGTGGCCGAACCCGAAGCGCGTCGTCGAGCTGTAGCGCTGCTCCAGGAAGTACGCCTACTACCGAGCGACCATGACCTGCGGGAACAGTTATTGGCGGATGGGGTAGTCGCAATTGATCGCGCCATGAACCGACACAAGGAAGCCCTGCTGAATCGCTATCCCCATCAAATGTCCGGTGGGCAGTTGCAACGGGTGATGATTGCCATGGCCATTTCCTGCAATCCAGCGCTATTGATTGCCGATGAACCCACTACTGCCTTAGATGTCACTATCCAAGCCCAAGTTCTAGAACTGTTGCGGGAACTGCGCGATCGCCGGGGCATGGGCATGATTTTTATCACCCACGATCTGGGGTTGATTGGAGAAATTGCGGATCAAGTCGCGGTGATGTATGACGGCAAAATTGTGGAACAGGGTACGGTGATGGAACTGTTTGAACAGCCTAACCATCCCTATACTCGAGGTCTACTCACTTGCCGTCCCCGTCCCGATCGATCGTTCAAAATTCTGCCTACTGTATCCGACTTCATGGATGTGGTCACTACCAGCACAGGAGAGCGGCAAATTGAGGCTCGTCAGGTTAATGTTGATCAGGTTTTGCAGACTCTGCCGGAAGTAACGGCAGCGGAAAAACAGGATCGGTTACAAACCCTGCGATCGCAAAAACCTTTACTGTCTGTACAAAATTTGCGCGTTGCTTATCCGGTTAAAGGGGTTTTAGGCCGTACCCAGCGCTATATGATGGCGGTCAATGATGTCTCCTTTGACATCTATCCTGGGGAAACCTTAGGGTTAGTGGGCGAATCAGGTTGTGGCAAAACGACGCTAGCGAGGACGCTATTACGGTTGGTCAATGCCCAGTCGGGGAAAATTTTATTCGACGGTCAGGATATTTTGGAATTACGACCGAATGCGCTACGGCAATTGCGCAAGGAAATGCAAATTATCTTCCAAAACCCCTTCAGCTCCCTCGATCCTCGCATGAGCATTGGTGACGCCATCATGGAACCTATGCAGATTTTTGGGGGCAAAAACACTAGTGAATTTCGCGATCGAGCCATCTATCTCCTCAACCGGGTTGGATTAGCGGCGGATGCCATAACCCGCTATCCCCATCAATTTTCTGGCGGTCAGCGACAACGGATTTGCATTGCTCGATCGCTGGCAATGAATCCCCGATTCATTATCTGTGACGAGTCGGTTTCTGCGTTAGATGTCTCGGTTCAAGCGCAGGTATTGAACTTGCTAAAAGAACTCCAAGAAGAATTTGGTCTCACTTACATTTTCATTTCCCATGACTTGAGTGTTGTGAAATTTATGAGCGATCGGATTATGGTGATGAATCGCGGCAAAATTGAGGAAATGGATGCTGCTGATCGCATCTACCAATCGCCCCAGCAGGACTATACAAAAACGCTAATTCAAGCAATTCCCGTGGGTACCCTGGAACGGATTCGCGAACGGCAAATACAACGGCAACAACAGGCAGGCTAGAATTCATCATCAGGAAGCTTGATAACTCGTGAATCAACCCGCCATGGGTTGCTATCGTTTGAATCTACTTCAGCGAATGAATGCACCTAAGGGAACAGCGCATAAATAAAATTCCAATTGGGTAGGGTAGGAGAGTAAAAGGGTAGGAGGGTAGGGGAATGAAGAGGGGATATTATTTCTTTGCAAATCCCTAAGCTCGGAAGAAAATCGGTAATTCGATCGTAAACTCAGTTCCCACACCGGGTTCCGACATATAAGTTACACTACCCGCATGTTGCTCTGTAATCACCTGATAGCTAATAGATAGTCCCAATCCGGTGCCCTGGCCGACGGGACGAGTGGTAAAGAAGGGGTCAAAAATTGACGGCTGAATCGCTTTAGTAATTCCCTGTCCGTTGTCCGCGATATGCACTGCAACTCGATCGTCGCTGATCACCGCTGTACGAATCTCAATTGAACTCAAATAGATGGCCCGTTCTTCCGGAGATAGGTGACGGCGTTTTTCTTCGATCGCATCGATCGCATTACTCAACAGATGCATAAACACCTGATTAATCGAACCTGCACAGCATTCCACCTCCGGTAACTCACCGTAGGATTTTACGATTTGGATAGAGGGATGATTGCACTGAGCCTTAAGACGGTGTTGCACCATCATCAACGTACTCTCTAATCCCTCATGCAGATCCACAGCTTTAACTTCGGCTTGATCTAACCGTGAGAAATTGCGGAGAGCCAGCACAATTTGTCGAATGCGCTCTGTCCCTAGCTTCATGGAATTCAGGGTTTTTGGTAAATCCTCAACCAAAAAATCCATATCTACTGACTGAAGACAATCTTGAATGCGATCGCTGGGAATGGGATGCTCCTGCTGATACAACTTCAATAGACTGAGTAGATCATCGGCATAGTCACTGACATGACGAATATTGCCATGGATAAAATTGACTGGATTATTAATCTCATGGGCCACCCCTGCCACTAACTGACCTAAACTGGACATCTTTTCCGTTTGAATCAGTTGAGTTTGGGTATGCTTCAGTTCAGCTAAAGCCTGCGAGAGTTCCGTAGCCTGCTGTTGGGTTTGAGTTAATAGACTCGCCTGCTGAATTGCAACCCCTAAATGATTGGCAATTTGAACCAGAAACTTCACTTCAGCGGATTCCCAATGGCGGGGCTGGGAATTTTGGTAAGCACCGAGTAACCCCCACAAATCTTGTCCGACAAAAATCGGTACCGTCACAAACGCTTTGGCGTGGAACTGCTCCAAAAGCTGAGTATGACAATCTGCTAGGCCAGCTTGATCAATGTTGTCAACCACGAAGGAGTCATGGTTACGGTAGCGTCCACCTTGAGTCTCTTGAAGATAGGTATCTGCGATCGTAACGCGATGGTCTGTCTCGACTAATTTATTCCAACCGGGAAACACATATTCCCCCACAAAGGTGCCACTCCAGTCCGAATTAAACTGGTAGAGAGCAACCCGCTCAGCTTGCAACGCCTGACAGAGGGCTTGGGTTGTGGTTTGAAACATTGTTTCTAGATCCAGCGACTCTCGAATGCGTGTTACCACTTCAAAGAGAACATGTTGTTGCTCCGTTACCTGTTGCAAATCATCCGTGGTCTCTTGCAGTTCAGCGGTACGAAGTTGGACTTGTTGTTCAAGGTTGGCGTTGAGGCTTTGCAGCTTTTGATAGAGCTCATATTGCTCGATCGCCGCAGAAAACTGATTTCCAATCGCTTGTGCCAGTTCCACTTCACTCTCGCTCCAAGGATGAACCTGATTATTGCGGGACTGTCGCCAAATTTCAAAGGACTGACGAGGGTAGAGTTGTCGTTGATCAGGATTAAATTCACCCGCCCACAAAGTTTCTGTTTCAAAACTGTTGCGGAAAACCGTCAAGTATCCCAGCAATCGTTGCCGCGCAATCAAGGGAATAATTAACAAACTGCGAATGGAAGTCGTATGGAAAAGTGGCTGAATGGTTCGTAACACTGGGACTTGGAAAATATCATCGATCGCCCAAGGCATCCCTTCACCCGTCTTAAAGTGCCGCTGGAGGCCATGGCATTGTTCCATGTGGAGCAGGGGCGAAAATTGCTGATTCGGTTGCAGACCAGAGGTATAGACCCTTGCATCTATCACTTGGTCAGTCGAGGTGAAATCCGATGCCTGGGCCAAAACCCCGGACTGGATAAATAAGCGGCCTCCAGTTCCTTGAAATGCCTGAACAGTTTCTTCTAAAGCCGCCTGCAATTCAATGCTAGTGGAGGAATAGAGTAAGTTCGTAATCCGCCGGAGTGCTGCTTCCCGAGATGCCTTTTCCTGGGCTTGTTGAACCAGAGTCGATTGAGAAATCGCGATCGACAGTTGATCAACGACCAGTTGGACGCCTTCGATCTGCTCATGGGACAGCCGCTTCGGCTCAGCATGGTGGGAGACGACTAACCCCCAGAGACGATCTTGATGCAGAATGGGAGCCACCAACGTGGACCTAACCCCCATTGCTGTTAAATATTCCGCATGACAGGGATCCAAGGGACGAAAAACCCATTTTTCTGCTTGCAGTTCTCCGGTTTGCGGATCGCGCATAGCGCTTTGTCCAATCTCGCGAGATGCCACATCCACCACTGTTCGCACTTTAGCCGCAATGAACAGTTGGCGAATCTCAGGTGGAATATCATCTGCCGGAAAGTTCAAACCATAGAGAGAAGGTAAACGCTGTTCTGCCGCGAGCGATTCAGCAACAACCTTACCGCTACCATCCCCATGAAATTGGTAAATCTTGACTCGATCGGTTTCTAGAAATCCTTGTAGCTCAATAGCAGTGGCATTCAGGATTTCGGCAAGATCTATGGATTTCCGAATCCGGTGATTAATGCGGTGCAGTAAATTGCCTAAATACAAGGAAATGCTAGAAGTCGCCGAGATCGAGATAACCATAGATCGCTTGTCGCTGATTGGGATTAACCTGCTCTATAGCGTTCCCAACCTAAATCCATTTCTTGCCATGCAACTTACCAAGATTAACAACTTTCTTATAATTTCTCGTCCAACTATCATGATCATCCGTTGTACACATGAGGCTATTTGACATCAAGCCTTCTGACCTTGAACGAAGATGGCACCTCTTGACCAATCGTCCTCTAGCGGCTCGTCATCAGTCCTCAAGTTCAATTCACCGTGCTTGAAGCCTTTTTACGAGTGTTGATTGAGCAACTGGCTGCTATCAGGCTCCATGGGCAATCAGCATTGCACGATGATTTTGGGTCAGGGTGTTTGGCTAATGGTGGTGGTTAAACTGCGCTGAGCCGGGGTTGAACTAGTGGGGGTCGGTACCAGTTGGAGGGGTTTGGTTAGACTGACCGTGAGGCTGCCAAGGGCGATCGTTAAGCCAACCACAATCCCCGTCAACCACTTGATCCGGCTTTTGAGAAAGAGCACTTCCTGCTGGGAAGCCTCAAGTTGGTTCAGCACCGCGATCGCGGCAGGGGTTTCAGCCGTGCTAGCGGGAGACAAAACCGATGGGGCAGGGGGCAGGGCAGGGGTAGGAACCGCAGCCGAGATTCCAGCATCTTCGATAGCTATTTTGGCAGTTTGACCTTCAGGCTGATTACCTTGAGCTTTACGGGCTTGAGCACGCTGGGTTTGAAAAGTGGCTACGGTATAGAGCCAGTCGGCAATCATTTGCGGACAATTTCTGTGAAACCATCGCACTGCAAATACTCGAAAAACAGGTTTGGACATGCAGGCGATCGATCGAGAAAATTGATTCAGCCAAGGTTGGGGCAGTTTTTGATTAATGAGATGAATGGAACCAATATCATACAAACGATCTAAAATCATCCGCAGGGTATTTTCTTCTTGTTTCGCTAAATGTTCCAGCAGGATGACCACTTCGCGCATGCGATCGATTTCCATCTTGGTATCTTGCTGGACTTGCTTAGAAGAGAACCCATAGGGCTGAAATTTAGTCATAGGAACACAGAATTGGACAACAAGGCACAAAGCCATTAAGTCATAGAGGACGACTTAAGTTATGTCAGAAGTGATGTCAGAGGTGATGTCAGACAGCCATAGACAAGAGGTTGGTGATAGACAAGAGGTAAGCGACGGAAAATGCGCACCAAGAATTACCCCCTGAATATAGCGTTATCCATGGAACATTTACCGATCAGTTTACAGAACTCATGAATGTGAAGATGCGCTCTATGAACAGTCGATGGGTGATAGGGGGACTGGGGGCGGCCCGCAACTTAATTTGGTGAGATGCGCCGTGTATTTGCCAGTGTAGCGATTTTAGGGGCGGATCACGACGGATTACATGCCGATTCCCAAATTGTCCTACCCCATGCGTCCTACCCCATGCGTCCTGGCCTGTGTGTCCTAGCCCCAAGCCGTTTGGGTGGGACTCTCCCATGAGTTGCTAGAACCCATATAGCGAAATACCCCGATCGCCATCGCTAGAGTGAATCAAATTCAAAAGCTTGGCCACTGGTGACATCAAACCAATGAAAATACTCGATCGGAAGTTGCAGCGAAATTTCATCTCCCACAGAATAGCGACGATCGATGGGTAACACAGCTCGTAATGTCAACGCTTGCGTTTCTGTGGAGGGAATCGTAACCGTGACTAACCAGGACATCCCAAGGTGTTCTACAAGGGTAATCTTGCCTAGAATACTGCGATCGTTGGGTTCTGAAGCCAACGCCACTTGCTCAGGCCGAACGCCCAGGATGAGAGTATTGACACTGGGAATCGAAGCAGGCAATGGAATTTGACAATTCCCCAGATGAACAGCGCGATCGACACAGGGCAACGTCCAAAAATTCATTTGGGGGCTGCCAATAAATCCAGCGACAAACTGGTTCGCAGGGTGAGTATAAATCTGTTGTGGCGTATCCAGTTGTTGCAGCTCACCGTTGTACAGTACCGCGACTCGGGTCGATAGGGTCATGGCTTCGGTTTGGTCGTGGGTGACATAGACTACAGGGGCAGATTGGGCCGCAAACAGTTGCTTGAGTTCTGCCCGCACCTGTTCCCGTAGCAGCGCATCCAAATTACTGAGCGGTTCATCTAGCAAAAAGACTGCGGGTTGACG
This sequence comes from Alkalinema pantanalense CENA528, assembly GCF_050753345.1. Classification (NCBI taxonomy): domain Bacteria; kingdom Bacillati; phylum Cyanobacteriota; class Cyanophyceae; order Leptolyngbyales; family Leptolyngbyaceae; genus Alkalinema; species Alkalinema pantanalense. The sequence goes on from NZ_JBLZFX010000013.1 coordinate 52,344, forward strand.
CACCAAGGCCCGTGCCACAGCCACCCGTTGGCGCTGCCCCCCAGAAAGTTGGCCCGGTTTGCGATCCATCAATGCTTCCAAACCCAGAAACAGCACGACCTCTTGAATCCGTTGCTGGATTTCACCGGCGGGAACCCTGCGAAGTTTCAGCCCAGAAGCAATGTTATCCCGGACGGTCATGTGGGGATAGAGTGCGTAGCTTTGGAACACCATGGCAATGTTACGATCGCCGGGACTCAGGGCAGTCACATCTTGGTGATCGATGAGAATTTTGCCCTGAGTTGGCTGTTCCAGTCCTGCAATTAAGCGCAGAATTGTAGATTTACCACAGCCTGAAGGCCCAAGCAGTGTTAGAAATTCTCCCTCCTGTACCGTTACATTAATCTGTTTGACAGGAATAACGGTTGGGCTATAAGCCTTTCGTAGATTTTGTAATTCCAGCGTTGCCATCGTTAACCTCGTTGTAATCTCCTACCTGATATACGATGCTGTCGAGACTGATATTCAGGCTTATCCTTTGACAGCTCCAGCAGTTAAGCCACTGATAATTCGCCGCTGAAATGCTAAGACTAAGCCAACTAACGGCAAGGTTCCTAAAACAGTTGCAGCGGCGATCGGGCCGTAGGGAATTTCAAACACCGATGCACCCCCCAGTTGAGCCGCCGCAACAGGAATGGTTTTCATGGATTCCTGGGTAATAAAAGTTAGAGCGAAAAGAAACTCATTCCAGGCAAAAATAAATGCCAAAATTCCTGTAGTGATCAAAGCGGGTATTGTCATCGGCAAAACAATTTGCACCAGCATTGCCACTGTATTGTAACCATCCACTCGAGCAGCATCCTCTAGGTCGGTCGGTAATTGCTGGAAAAAACTTCTTAACACTAAGATTGTCAATGGCAGGTTAATTGCAGTATAGGGAATAATTAATGCGAGATATTGATTGCCTAAGCCAAATTTCTGCACCAGTTCCAATAGCCCCAAAAACAGCAGGATATACGGAAAGAGCGTCATCAATAAAATCGTCCCTAAGATTAGTTGTTTCCCCGGCAGTTTTATCCGAGCTAGAACGTAGGCCGCAGGGGCACCTAATACCAAGGACAACAGTGTGGAAACACTCGCCACCCCCGCACTATTCATTAAATAATTCCAGAACGGACGACGGACAAAGAGTTCTTGATAGTGCGCTAAGGTCAGACTTGTAGGGAAATAGACATTGGGAATGGCTGCAATCTCTGCATTGGTTTTAAAGGAAGTCAGCAACTGCCAGAGAATAGGCGCAAGGCAGAAAAGAATGACAATTGCAATGACGATCGATCGGAGGGTTTTGGACATTTGAGGGGAAGTCATGATCGTGAGTTGAAAGGATTATGCCAAGTTTTTACGAAGTCTTTGCACTAAAAAGGTCATCACAACAATCGCAAGCACTAATACGAGAAACGTTACGACGACTAACGCTGAGCCATAGCCAAAATCTAGGTAGCGCATAATAGTGGCATAGACATAAAGCGAAACCATCTCCGTCGCTCCGCCAGGGCCACCCCCAGTCATCACGGCGACAAGATCAAAAATTCCAAAAGCCTGGGCAACGCGGAAGAGCGCTGCAATTAAAATTTGAGGCATTAATAACGGTAACGTTATTTTCCAAAAGCTCTGCCACGGACTCGCACCATCGATCGCGTGGGCTTCGTAGAGATCCGCTGGAATGGCTTGCAACCCAGCCAATAATAGGATGCTAATGAATGGTGTGGTTTTCCAAACATCCGCCACAATCAATGCGACCATCGCTAAGGTGGGATCCCCGAGCCAATTTATTTCCTGCCGCATAATCCCGATGCGCAGGAGTAAATCATTGACAATGCCAAATTGATCGTTAAAAATCCATGTCCAAGCCAAAGCGATTAATGCAGTCGGCAACGCCCAGGGTAAAATCGCGATCGTCCGCACGATGCCCCGACCCCGAAAGGATTGGTTTAAAACAAGCGCAATCCCCATACCAAGGATTAATTCGATCGCGACAGACACGATCGTGAATCCAGCAGAATTGGTCAAACTTTGCCAAAATCGGCTATCCGCTGCCATCCGAGCATAGTTTGCCAACCCAGAAAACTGGGGTTGCAATGCCGTCCCTAAATTCTGGGTAAAAAAACTTTGTCCAATGGCACGCAGAATCGGGTAGGCAAAGACTAAGGTTAAAAGTAACAATGCTGGAGCAATCAATAGCCAACCGATCCGTCGCTCTCGTTGAGCGATCGTTGGAATTGTGGCAGACGGGGAATCTATCATCTCTGGCATCCTCATTCATTTAAATCTTCTTCCCTAACAACTGGCGCGTTTCCTGGGCTGCCAATTTCAGGGCCTGGTCGGGAGGTATGCGTTTGCTCAAGGCCCCACTGAGGTAGCGCTGGAGAATATCAGAAGCTTGGGCATACTGGGCGATCGGAGGCCGCAACACTGCCGATTCCAACACCGTTAGCATGGATGGGAAAAAGGGATATTTCTGCAAAATTTCGGCATCTTGGTACAGCGATCGGTGGGTGGGGAGGTAACCATAGGACAGGGCGATTTGTTTTTGTGCCCTGGGACTGCATAACTGTTGCACCGCTTGCCATGCGGCTTCGGGATGGCGGGTCGATTTGGCAATGCCCCAGCCCCAACCGCCCAAGCAGCCTGCACTGGCAAATCCCGGCGCGTGTACCATGGGTTTGATTGCAATGTTGCCGCGCACGGGGGAATCAGCGGCATTGGCCAACGGCCAGACGTAGGGCCAGTTTCGCAGGAAGAGCGCATCCCCGTTTTGGAACATGCGACGGGTTTCTTCCTCTTGATAGGTCGTGACTCCGGGCGGCGCAATTCCAGCCGCGATCGTATCAGCCAAGAACTGTAGTGCATTCAGCGCCTCGGGTCGATCGAGGCCCACCTCTTGCGTTTCCGGGTTGACCCAAAAGCCCCCATGCCCCGCCAACACCTCAACAAACATAGCGGGCAGCCCTTCATACTGGCGTCCCTGCCAAAGATAGCCCCACCGCACTTTTTGTTGAGTTTGCAGCTCTTGAGCAATTTTGATTAATTCCAGCGTCGTCTCCGGCGGTTGATAGCCCGCTGCCGTCAGCAAATCCTTGCGGTAGAACAACATCCCGGCATCCGTCCGCGCGGGCAGGCGATACAGTCCCCCTGCGTAGCGCCCCCCCGCCACATCGGCTTTGAGAAAATCGGCCAAATCAGCCTCGGAGAGACGATCGGAGAGATCTAACAGCCACCCCGCCGCCGCAAACTTCGGCACCCAGACGATATCCATGAAAATTAAATCGTAGGGGGACTCGCCCAACAAAAAGGCTGAAGTGTAGAGATCTTCCACCAAATTAGTGGCTGTTGGCCCTTCAATAATCTTGATGCGAATCTTAGATTGTTCAGCTTCCCACTGATCAATAACAGGCTTCCAGGTGGGAATTTCCTGGGCTCCGATCATGACGGTGAGTTCGATCGCCCCTGTAGCGGTATTTTTGGGAATCGATCGTGGGGATTGTTGGCAGGCTTGGGTCACCCAGCCCAGTCCCAAAGCCGCCCAACTGAGGAATCTTCGGCGAGTGGGCAATTGCAAATGTTTCATCGTGCAAACCGCCGTCTAAACAGCGATGCAAACAGCAAGCGATTTAAAAACAGCAAACGATTTAAAGTGATATCAAAACAAACGAGTTGGCATTAACAGTCGATCGGCAATTGACACGATCGCCCACCCATGGGATGCCAACAAAAAAGCTGGAGCGCATAGACTCCAGCCCGTGAGACATCAGAAGCAGAGGACTTGAAACTGCAAACCCAGGGCGTCTTACAGCGCACCCACGTAGGCTAGACCTAAAATTGCGCCAGCTCCCAGGATATGACCCAAGCTGGTCACACCAAGCATTGCACCATGGCTCATGCCACCAAAGAACTGGTCAGCGGAGGGCAGCCCCAGACCAACATTTTTTTGTTGAATCGTGTATTTCCCGATCGCAATCGCCAGAATATTGCACAGGATCATGACAACTGCAACTTTGGGGCTCCATTCCACTGTGCGAGCAACAGCGAGTAAGGTTGTGGTAACCAAGGTGTGTCTCCTTCTTTTTGTTAACGCGTGGAAATCTTTATGTACCAAGCATTCTTCCAAAAAAAGCTAGCATCGTCCCGCGTTCGCAGCAATTGTTAACGTTTAGCAAAAAGTTTTGTTACATAACGTTTTATCCATTGCAATGGATCTATCTACTTCTTCACTCGGGGGATCGCTGATGAGTTACCTTAGGTTGCCGATAAAAGCCGCAAAATCTGGTTGCCACCCCGCTGAAACTCATAGGGGACGGTCTGAATCTTCAGGGTATAGCCGATCGCCTGGAAATGCTCAATTACAGGATCCACATAGGGCGATCGCTCCCCCGTCATATTCATTAACAATGGAAAGATGCGGACATCGGGAGCCAGCCGACACATTTCGGTAATGGCGGCGATGTGGAAATCTAAGGATAAATGCTCCGAATAGGTAAATAGCAGGTGCGAGGAAATAGCTAAGTCAAAGGCGCGATCGGGAAAGGGCAATTGAGGCAAAGCTTCCTGACGATAGCGTCCCGCCAGGAGCCCCTGGGGAAAGTCAGCCAAAAACGTCTGCATCGCCGTTAGGCGAATCCGCAAGAGCTCGTCCAGGGTATCGATCCCCGTCCAGACGAACTTTTCGCGGTTGGCCTCCACACTTTTAACAATTTGCGGCACAGCTTCATCAATCCGCTGGGCAATTTGCTCAGCAGAAAACTGGTACACCGGATCACAGGACACCACCCGTTTACCTAGGGCGGTCATCTCCGCGTTAAAACTGGCTGGCCCGCCGGCACAATCGAGAATTTGCAGATCCAACTCTGCCTGGGTTAGCCCAAACATTTCTCGGTATTCCTGAAGCGATCGGCCCCAGGGTAAAACTTGCTCTAGACGCATAAAGGATATGAACCTACCAGCGACTTTAATGAAATTGAATTAACTTTTTTGACTAACCTTAACGGAGAGGGGGGGATTCGAACCCCCGTTAGGTTTCCCTAAAACGCATTTCGAGTGCGCCGCATTCAACCGCTCTGCCACCTCTCCAATCGCGCTATGCTAATCGCGTTATTCAGTTGATTTGACCTGAGTTCGATCGCTAATTTGAAGCTAAACATTCGCACCAAAAGTAGCGACCCGAACGAGTCAACTCCTCCTACTATACTACAGCGACGCCCATTCAGTTCTATCTGTCGAAAAAGTTGTGACTAATCCTGTGTCAGGTTGCCACCGTAGCGCACCTTGCTGGGGCAGCCAATGCAGTCTGACTTTTTGGGTTTTGAGCGTATATTCCACCTGGGGATGTAGCCGTTTGCCATGGGCGATCGCGGCTTGGAGGTTCCATTGCTGCAACCAAGTGTCGGGAATGGCTCCCCCTGACCACCAGAGAATCGGTTGTCGCGGTTGGGAGGCTGGGGGAATTACGAGAGGATCCAAAACTGGGGATGGGCTGGATGATTTGGCAGTGGATTGAGGAGCCGCTTTTGCCAGCGATCGGCTTAGCAACCAAGGTTGATCCCGAATCATCAACGTGAGTCCTGCCGCCTGGGATTGCATTCCCATTTGACCAAATGTGTAATGAGAATTCGCTGCAAGGGGAAGTAATTGTGTTTTCTGTAACTGTTTTGTGATGGTAGGCGCGATCGTAGAAACCATGGCAGGCTCAACGTACAAATTACGCACTGCAATATTTTTGCGCAGGGCAGCCCAGCCGTTGGGGTCAGGCTTTTGCAGGGCGATCGCCCAATCGATTTGATTAATGCCCTGGCTTTGCAGGTAGGGAACAACGGTCATTTCCGCCGTAGCCGCATCCCCGGAATTCACGAGTAACACCTTGCCCCGATCCTGAACCACCAAAACCGCTTGGGGACTCGTCGCCAAAGCCGTGACCTGAGTCAGTTGGGCCTGATATTGCCATGCGGGTAAAAAGATCATCGCCAAACCTGCCAGGAAAAAGGCCCAGCCATGGCGTCGCAAACTGGGTCTTAGCCACAGCAACGCGATCGTGCCATAGAGGGCCAGCATCAGCACCAACGGAACGGTTCCCACTGCAATGTTGTTGCCCGGAAGTTGGCTAAAGCCATGGACGATCGCGAGTAAGGCCAAAACTGGATAATGCAAAAGCCAAGCGGTTGCACTGCCCGCCAGTGGATAGACAACAGCACACAAGGCACTCACCATTCCCCCTAAGCTAATAATGGAAATGAAAATAGTGGTGAGAACATTAGCAAGAATGCTATAGGGAGAGACGAGCCCAAAGGTGTGCAACTGTAAGGGAATCGTCCAGAGATAGGCGGAGATCGGAACGGCGATAGCAGGTGTAATTTGACTGGGGATCCAATCGAGCCATTTCGTTAGCGGTGGAACGGTAACCAGTAAGCCCAACGTGGCCAATACGCTGAGTTGAAAGCCTAGATCCCAGATCCACAATGGATTAATCAAAAGTAATAGCGTGGCGGACAGGAGCAACGAGCCGATCGGTTTAACCTGTCGTTCCAAACCCATGCCGACCAGTACCGCCGCCCCCATGACCACCGCCCGAAGAATGGCCGGTTGCACTCCAGCCAAACCCAGAAAGATCGCCAGGGCCAGTCCCCCCGCAATCACCTGGGTTCTCACGGAGAAGCGTTGGGTTAAGGCCAGCACAACGCCCAGGATGAGCGAAGTTTGAAAGCCCGAGGCAGCCAACGCATGGGACAATCCCGCACGGCGAAAGTCCTCTTTGACCGTCGTGGGCAAGTCTACGGCTTTTCCCCCGAGGACCATGGCACTCACCAATTCGCCTTCGGGCTTGGGCAACCAGGCGGTTTGCGATCGCACAATCCGTTGGCGGATCTGCCACAGCCCCCACTTGGGTTGCTGGCCGGGAGGAATTTGAATGCTTTCACCCCGTAATCCAGCAAAGCTGCCTTCCTGCGCCAGATATTGCTGGAAATCGAAGGCTCCGGGATTCTTGGCCGCTTGGGGCAGGTAGAGTTTTCCAGTCAGCGTGATCTGCTCGCCGGGAAATAAATCTTGGCCTAAATTGGCTGCCACGGTGACGTAGAGTTTGCCCCGCGCCTGGGATGGGTCGGTACTAAGTTGTAGGCCCTTGGGATCCAAGCGCTGTACCTGGAGCCAAATTTGCCGCCGATCACTGCGGGTCAGTCGGGGGGATGACTGCACGATGCCCTGCACGGCGACCGATCGATCCGTCAACGCAGGAACAAAGCGGCTGATGTCATGGGTTCCCGGTTGGGGAATGCGAAACTGGTACCAAAGGCTGGCAAGCAAGGCGACACAGCCCGCAACGATCAGGTGTTTACGGCTGAGGCTGGGAAATTTCACGCGCGATCGCCAAGTCGGATAAGTGATCGCCGCAAGGCCCAGCAACACAGGACCGATCGCGATTCCCCAGGGAATGGCCATGGCCAACAAACCCAGAATATAAGCAAGACAAATGAATGCCATCCCTGACATGATGACCAACTCGCCCCTGCGCGGATGATAAATGCTAGGTTCAGAGTGCCCTTAGGAACGGGGAACTTTGCTATTGCCAAACTGACTGACTTGCAGGATCAGGGAATGTTATGAAAGCATGTCAGCAACAAAAAAGGTAGGGAATTTCCCTACCTCACCTTATGCATTGTTTATACCAAATCAACTTGTGATTGCAACCCATAACGATCCCCCTAAATCCCCCTTATTAAGGGGGACTTTGAAAGAACTTGGCTGAATTCCCCCCTTATTAAGGGGGGCTAGGGGGGATCGGATGTGTAGCATTGATTAATTAATTGGGTATTCGTTAGCCAGCGCATTAAGCTAGCTGACTATTCCATTAGCCCTTTGCAGAGAAGAAGCTGATGTGGTACAGGCTACCTTTCCAAGGGTGGGCTTGCACTTCTTGGATTTTTGCGCCGGTCGTCCAGTTCATGTCGGGAACCTTCAGTTCTACCGTTGCGCCTCTGCCGGCATCCCGGATGAGGAACTCAGCCTCTTTTTGGTTCACAACCAATTGCACGGATTCCGTACCATTGTGGCCGTAAACCGTTGCGGGAATTTGACCATTGCGACGCAGGGCATTGGGTTTGCTGCCTTCGGGACGCTTGCTTGCTTCGATCGAAAATTTCAGTGCCATGACTCGGTTCTCGTGTTGTTCTCAGGGATGTTTTTCAGGGATAGATCGGGCATGAACCCAAACGATTCAGATTCAGCCCGGCGCATTCAGTCCCTTAGCTGCTTGCGCTAACCTCCAACTGAGGTGCGCCATTTTCATAGAGCAGTGCCCGCTTCGGCCCGTGAATCGGATCTTCCACGATAATGGTTTGATCTCGACTTGCGCCCAGGGAAACGATCGCGATCGGCACAGCCATCAATTCTGCCAGAAACTTGAGGTAATCGAGCGCCTGCTGGGGCAAATCCTCAAGACTGCGGCAGTCTTCCGTGGACTGTTTCCAACCGGGAACAGTCTCGTAGATCGGTTTGCACTGGGCAAACTGCTTGGCGTTGGTGGGGAAATGGTCGCAGCGCTGGCCATCGATTTCGTAGGCCACACACACTTTGATTTCATCCAACGTATCCAGGACATCTAGCTTGGTAATCGCTAGACAATCCAAGCCATTAATCCGCACGGCATAGCGACCAATCACCGCATCAAACCAGCCGCAGCGGCGACGGCGACCCGTGGTGGTGCCAAATTCTGCTCCGCGATCGCAGAGCAGTTCACCCACATCGCCATCCAATTCTGTGGGGAAGGGGCCTTCACCGACACGGGTGGTGTAGGCTTTAGCGACCCCGATGACGCGATCGATGATGGTTGGGCCTACTCCCGCACCGACGCAAGCACCACCGGCCACCGGGTTGGAGGAGGTGACGTAGGGGTAGGTGCCGTGGTCTAAGTCCAGCAGGGTGCCCTGTGCGCCTTCAAACAGGATGTTGCGCTTTTGTTGGACGGCTTCCGCGATCGTGAGGGAGCTATCAACAACATGGGGGCGCAGGCGATCGGCATAGGCCAGATATTCCTGAATGACTTCTTCGGGATCCAGCGGTGGCAGGTCATAGAGCTTTTCCAGCAGGACATTTTTGCTGGCGACGGCCCACCGAACTTGCTCCTTAAAGGATTCCGCATCCATCAGGTCAACCACCCGCACACCGCTCCGTTCGGATTTGTCGGCGTAGGTGGGGCCAATCCCCCGCCCGGTGGTGCCAATCTTATGACTGCCCCGCCGTTCTTCCGCCGCCCGATCGAGAATGCGGTGGTAGGGCATGGTGACATGGGCCGTTTCCGAGATCATGAGATTCTCAGCGGAAATACCCAAGGTGACGAGCTGATCCAACTCTTCGATCAGCACTTTCGGATCGATTACGGTACCACTCCCGATAATGCAATCCGTGTCTGGATACAGGATGCCAGACGGAATGAGATGTAACTTGAAGGTCTGATCCTTGACCACAACTGTGTGCCCAGCGTTCACGCCACCTTGATACCGGACGACGACATCCGCCGACTTGCTCAGCAGATCGGTGATCTTTCCCTTCCCTTCATCGCCCCACTGGGCACCAATTACTACTACGTTAGCCAAGGGATTTCAAAACAATGGTAGAGTTTTCAACAATCTCCCATTATCATCAGTAAACGGAACGGGTGTCAACCACTCGATCCTTCTTGGTGGAGAATTGGGTGGCAAAGCTGTGAAATCCTTACTAACAGCGATTCCCACAGCGATTCCCAGCTAACAGCCATTCCGATTTGACTACCCGACCATCGCATCTGAGTGCTAACTCCTATGGATAATTTTCTGCCGATCGCCTACTTCAAAAATCAATTTGTCCCCTTTGAGCAGGCGAATCTTTCGATCGCGACCCATGCACTCCACTATGGAACGGGTGCCTTTGGCGGTCTGCGGGGAATTCCGGATCCGGCTAATCCGAATCAAGTGTTGCTGTTTCGTCTCGATCGCCATGCTAAGCGGCTGAGTAACAGTGCAAAGCTATTAAATTTCGATCTGCCTGCGGACAAGATCCAGGCGGTGATTACGGATTTTGTTAAGCAAAATAAGCCGAAGGTGTCGTTTTATCTACGGCCTTTTGTCTACACGTCGGGGTTGGGAATTGCGCCCCGGCTGCACAAGATTGAGAAGGACTTTTTTGTTTACGGGATTGAGTTGGGGGATTACCTGTCTCCCGAGGGTGTAAGTTGCCGGATTAGTTCTTGGTGCCGCCAGGAAGACCGGAGTTTGCCGCTGCGGGGCAAGATTAGTGGGGCGTATATTACGTCATCCTTGGCGAAGACGGAGGCGGTGGAGTCGGGCTTTGATGAGGCGATTCTGCTGAACTCGAGCGGTAAGGTGAGTGAAGCGTCGGGGATGAATGTGTTTATTGTGCGCAATGGCACGATTATTACGCCGGGTTTTGAGCAGGACATTCTGGAAGGAATTACGCGGGATAGTGTGTTGACGATCGCGCGGGATTTGGGGATTCCGGTGGTGGAGCGTCCGGTGGATAAGTCGGAGTTGTTTATTGCGGATGAGGTGTTCTTGAGTGGAACGGCGGCGAAGGTGACGCCAGTGAAGCAGGTGGAAACTTACCATTTGCCGCAGGAACGCCCGATTACGGATGCATTGCGGGAGAAGGTTACGGCGATTACTGAAAATCGCGATGCGAAGTATCAAGATTGGGTGTTTCCGATCGCGTTTGACTAAGTGTTTTAGTTGTTTAGTGTTAACTGTTTGACAGTTTAATGATTTCTGTTTCCCGATCGTGTGTTTTTTGAATGCGTGATCGGGTTTTTAGTAGTTATCTAAAGTCGATCGGGGAGGTGAGATCTGAAGGGAAGGATTTAGTGGACTTACTGCAATAGCGATGAAGTCTGAACTCGCTTTTGGAGGATGGAGGATGGCTGAAGTTTTGAGTTTTGAGTTTTGATGAGATTCAACGTCGTTACGATGGCGAATGGGTGTTGATTGCTTATACCGAGCTTGATCGCAATCTAAAACCGATCTCGGGGGAGGTGATTGACCATTCCACCGATCGGAATACAGTTTACGATTCAGTTTCGCTAGGACAGAGGCGAGATTTAGCAATCGAATGTTTTGTCAAAATGCCGAACGATATGGTTGTTGTTCTGCATTGCTGAAATCAATAGCGGGTACATATGTCCGTGCTTGCGATGCTATACGTTCATTTACACCTCAGCCCAGTTTGCGAGAGATAAGTTGGGAATTCGCTGGTAATGACGGGTATTGTTAGTTACAAGAGTGCGTTGTTCCGAGAGTGCGACACTAGCGATTAGCAGGTCAAAGTCTGCTACAGTTTGCCCCATCCGTCTAAGATTCGCCTTTAGTTCACCGAATTTTTGTAGGGTTGACAAGGTTGGTGCAATGACAACGATCTCATTAATGAATTGGGTTGCCCGATCGAGATTTTGCTCGATTCGATTCGAGTTGTAGGCTCCATAATAAAGCTCAGCGACGGTTATGCTTGAGATTGCAAGATTGGCAAGTCCAACAGTCATAATTTGTTCGCGCACTTCTGGTCGTCCTTTGAGCCAATAGATGCAGATATCAGTATCGAGCAAATACATCGTCATGGTTGCAGTGGGCTGATCGTCCGACTTTGGTAAATTTCGTCAACGATGGTTTCGATCGGTCGATCGTCTTCCCAGGTGCCAAAGGTTTCTAGGAATGAGGCTTCTGAGGGGCTGTGTGGGGTGGGAGTGGGCCAGTTTTGTAGTTCGGTGCGGAGGGTGCGCTGGACGATTGTTTGGATGAGAGTTTCTAGGTCACTGAGGCTGAGGTTACTGAGGCGATCGCCGGAAGGTGGATTCATGGTAAAAATCGACCGATCGTTGATGTTGACTATGACATTGTATAGCGCTAGCCAGCAAGCTTAGGAGAGTGATATCCAATTGATTCATTGATGCGAAAGATCTGATCTCCCCTAGCCCCCCTTATTAAGGGGGGAATTCGGTCAAATTTTTTCAAAATCCCCCTTTTGTAGCTCTGCCTCCCGCAGGGTAGGGGGATTTAGGGGGATCTAGCCTTCTAGCATGATTTCCCTCGCTGCGACGCGCACGACGGTGGGTTCTCCCCGTTTGCGGACAGTTTGACTCCATTCGTGGGCGCTGATGAAGTTGAGAACGTGCAGAATACCAATTGCAGCATCGACGGCATCGTTGTCACCGCTGAGTTGGAGTTTGATTTTCTTGGTATAGCGAGTCATTGGTTTTCCTCAAAATTGAAGTAAATGGACGAGGAAAACCCAAAAAGCTAGCCGCCCCGATTTCTGACATGGCGAAACAGGGCGGCTTGGGGTGCTAAAATGCAATCCAGGTCACCATGCTGGGTTCGACAGCTTGGGGGCTTAGCGATCGTTTTGAGCTGGAATCTCATGGCGATCGCGCTAGTTTTTCGGGCTTATTAGCAGCAGGGTTGGAATCTCCGATTGCTGCTTAACTATAGCAATGTAGCGGCGATCGCTGTCCCCGTCAACCGTAGAGGGTAATTAAGTTTTGTAGCGCGATCGAATACCATCGGTAAATTGAAAATTAGGAATGAGGCTTCTGAGGGGCTGTGTCGGGTGGGAGTGGGCCAGTTTTGCAGTTCGGTTGCAGATCAAGTCCCAGCCACCTCCATCCTCGCGATCGACAACCCCAGACAAGACCTCCCCAACTCCTCACGGGAAATCGATTGCGCGATCGCAACCTTCCCCAAACCCACCGTCCTGCGCCACGATGCAGCCACCGTTGAAGCAGTGAAATCGCAACTACCCGAAGCCGCGATCGTGCACTTCTCCTGCCACGGCACCGCCAACCTCACCGACCCCCTCACCAGTGGCTTACTCATGAGCGACGGGCTACTCACCTTCAAAGACATCTTTGCGTTGAACCTGAGCCAAGGCAATCAAGGCATCCGTCTCGCCATCCTCTCCGCCTGCGAAACCGGAATGGCAGGCATCGAAAACGCCGACGAAGCCATCAGCCTCCCCACCGGCCTCCTCCAAGCCGGAGTCGCCGCAGTCATCGCCTCCCTCTGGTCAGTCAGCGACCTCAGCACCATGATGCTCCTCACCAAGTTCTACGACCTCTGGCGCGAACAACATCTCCCCCCCGACCAAGCCCTCCGCCAAGCCCAGCAATGGATGCACAGCACCACCGACGGCGAAAAAGCAAAACACTTTGGTCTCTTAACCCTCACTCCCAACGATCGCACCTACGCCCACCCCTTCCACTGGGCTGCCTTCAGCTATCTCGGCGTATAAAATAGAGCCATTACGAGGAAACCTCCCATGAGCCTCCTTGAACAACTTCGCCAAAACCGAGCCGCTATTCTCACGATCGCCGACAGGTATGGAGCGACCAACCTCCGTGTTTTTGGTTCCGTTGCCCGTGGCGACGATCGACCCGACAGCGATATTGATCTACTCGTCGATCTCCAACGCACTTGGACACTCTTCGATCACATCAGCATGATGCAAGATTTAGAAGACCTCCTCAAACACAAAGTCGATGTTGCCGTTGCCAAAGGACTCAAAGAACGATTCCGCGATCGCATTCTTGAGGAGGCCATTGTGCTATGAGAAATCCACCAAGGGACGATCGGGAATACGTTCAGGACATTCTGGAGCGTATCCAGCGCATTGAAACCTTTGTGGCATCTGGACGCGATGAATTTTTTCAGTCCGTCCTAATTCAAGATGCAGTCATGCGAAACTTTGAAGTCATCGGAGAAGCAACAAAGCGCCTCTCACACGACTTTAGAGAACAGCACCCTAACGTACCCTGGAAACAAATGGCTGGTTTTCGAGATGTCCTGATTCATGACTATATGGGACTGCAATTAGAGCAAATCTGGGCAACGATCGAACAATCCCTCCCAACCCTCAGACAACAAATCTTGGAAATCCTTCAAGCGACTGATCCATTGCCCTAAATTTGTGTGAATTGTAATGTTATCCATTGCCATTTAACCTATTTAACTCCATCCATGTTTACATCCGAACAAATCCAGAAAATCGCTCAACTGATTCAGCCCAAATTATTTGATCTTCTGCCCCACGAAACTGCAAACTTCATCCAGACAAAACTGACTCAACTCATCGAAAAATCAAATGCTGGAGAAGCTGTAGAACAAGAAATTCTCGATTTGTTATACGAACAGGAACGTCTTCATCCATATCTTACGCTTGACAGTCTAAAATCATTTGACCCGCTTCCCGGTAACTCCGCTCCCATCCCCAGTTCTCTCATCTACCGTTGTCCCGACTGTGATTACATCACTGATGTTCCCTTTCTTGGCATGACGCCCGATCCCTGTCCCAATCACCCCACCACAGTTCTTATTTCCAACTAACGTTCCATTGGAGTCCGTGCATCATGTCCGCAAAATTCCTTGAAGGCTTAGGTGGAAAACTTGCAGAACAATGGGTAGCGACCTTATTCACGCCTGCATTTGTATTTTGGTTGGGAGGTGCTCTCGCTTACGTCACCCGCTATGGTTGGGAACCTATCTCCAAACTATTTCCCGATGCTAAACTCGAAGCTCTACAGATTGCCGTCCTAGCAGGAATTTCTATTCTCATTTACATTTCTGCACTGATTATCCAACGCTTTGATGTAGAAATCCTACGCGGACTGGAAGGCTACTGGTACCCCGGCCTCCGCAAGCTCCTGCGCCCCCTCCACGACTACATGACCCAACGCCAGGTCGATCGCTGGAAAAAACTGAAGGAACGCCGTCAACCTCTCAGCAAAAGCTACCGCGAAAACCCCTCCTCCCTTTCCCGACAAGAACGAGCAGAACTGGTTCGCTGCGATCGTGCCCTGCGCCAATTTCCCACGGATGAGACCGACTTTCTCCCCACCCGCCTCGGTAACCTCCTTCGTGCTGCCGAACGCCGCCCCTACGATCGCTATGGCTTAGACGCCATCATCTGCTGGCCGCGCCTGTGGCTACTCCTACCCGACAGCGCCAAAAAAGAACTCCAAGATGCCCGCGCCCAAATCAACAACGGCGTCCGCGTCTTTGCCTGGAGCCTGCTTTTCTTAGTGTGGGGCTATTGGGCTTGGTGGGCAGTTCCCGTAGCGATCGTCTCCGCCGCCTTTGCCTATAGCTGGATTTGGGACAGCGCAGAACTCTATGGCGACCTGATCGAATCGGTGTTTGACCTGTATCGCGGCTCCCTCTACCAAGCCCTCCGTATCCCCTTACCTGCAACGGCTGCGGAGGAAAAAGCGATCGGCTTACAAATCACAGAGTATCTCCTCCGGGGAACTGGTCAGCTTGAATTCCTGCCATCACAGAATACAAATCACCCATAAGGGAAGGCTAAAGCCAGATCATCTCCTATGGTTCAAGCCAGTCCCTCAACCCTAGGGGTGTCTGCACAAAAAAAACTGAGCAATGGATAAATCTCTGTTGCAAATCTTTGCAGATGCTTAGGTAGACAGAACTTTGATTGCATAGTACTCTTGTTCTATTCTGATGTCGGATTGATCATGATGGAGGAACAATCTCATGGCAAATAATCCTGTTGCCTGGTTTGAAATCTACGTAGACGATTTAGCGAGGGCCAAGCAATTTTACGAATCCGTGCTGAGTGTGCAGTTGGATGTCCTGAGTGACCCCAACGATACCAGCATCGAAATGTTGTCCTTTCCATCCAATATGGAACAGTATGGTGCTAGCGGTGCCCTGGTCAAAATGGAAGGCTGTACAGCGGGTGGCAATGGCACTTTGATTTATTTTGCCTGTGCAGATTGTGCCGTCGAAGAATCGAAAGTCGAAGCAGCAGGTGGGCACATTCACAAGCCTAAAATGTCCATTGGCCAATATGGCTTCATTTCTCTAGCTGTAGATTCCGAAGGCAACCTGTTTGGCTTGCACTCTATGAAATAGCTGAAAGCGACCATTCAAAAACATCATTGCAGACTTGATTAGCGCAGACATCAACCAGCACCATGCAACCCACCGCGAATTATTCAACCTAAACCCAACGGAGCAGTACCATGATACCGATCGCGAAAAACAGAATTTGCCTGTGGTATGACGGAAGCGCCGAGGAAGCCGCACAGTTTTACGCCGCTACCTTTCCAGACTCATCCGTTGAAGCCGTGTACCGCGCACCAGGGGATTTTCCCTCGGGGAAGGAAGGGGATGTCTTAACCGTGATGTTTACTGTGATGGGTATTCCCTGCCTCGGTCTCAATGGTGGCCCTACGTTCCAACATAACGAAGCCTTTTCCTTTCAGATCGCAACCGCTGACCAAGTCGAAACCGATCGCTATTGGAACGCGATCGTGGGTCATGGGGGACAAGAAAGTGCCTGTGGTTGGTGCAAGGACAAGTGGGGTCTGTCGTGGCAGATCACGCCGCTGGCACTGACGGAAGCGATTACCGATGCCAATCCGGCTGCCGCCAAACGGGCATTCAATGCCATGATGACGATGGGGAAAATTGACATTGCTGCGATCGAGGCAGCACACCAGGGCTAAGGTACGCGCGATAGCACGGTTTGTGTTTTGGAAGCTCCGATGGAATCCCCAATTCCAGTGCCTGATTTTGCTAGTGCGGTGCAGCTTACGGTGGGTCAAATTTTCGGTTGGCTAGGGGACTAAAAATCGGCAGCATCGATCGCTTTGCCAAGTTGCTTCGATTTGCTCCCAGGTTTTACAAATGCACGCCCTTCAAATTCGCCCGTGGATCGGTCTTCCGATTCGCCCGAATTGTTTCATAGGCTTCCCGTTCGATCGGGCTAATTTCCTTCGGTGCAGAAATGACCACCTTCACCATCTGATCGCCTCGATTGCCCTTGGGATCTTTCCAACCCTTGCCCCGCAATCGCAACGTCTGTCCCGATCGAATCCCCGCTGGCACATTCACCGTCACCAATCCATCCGGCGTCGGGACTTCCACCTGCGTCCCTAGCACCGCCTCATCCGGCGCGATCGGAACCTCACAGGACAGTTGCTCCCCCTCTAAATTAAAAAATGGATGGGCAATCAATTCCACAATCAAATATAGATCGCCCCGCTGGCTCGTGTAATGGGGACTAAAATTTCCCTTCCCCCTCACCCGAATTTTGCTACCGGGTTTGGCTCCAGCGGGAATATTGACCGTAATCACTTCATTGCCCACGCTCAGCCGCTTTTGCACGCCGTTGAACGCCTCAGCAAAGGTGAGGGTTAGTTTCGCCTCGGTATCCAGGTTTGCACCCCCAGAGGGCGTACTGGCACTGGTACTGTAGCCGCCAGCCCCCCCAGGTTGCCGAAATCCGCCGAAGGGATCCGCCGATCGGCTATTCCCATCCCCCCCCGGACTGCTGCTACCCATGCGTCCCAAGAGATCATTGATAAACTCTTCAAAGTTATTGAAGCGACCAAACTCGAACTCATCAAAATCTACATTGGAATTGCTGTAGCCACCACTATAGCCACCACTGTAGCCACCGGGCGCACCCGTCCCCACCTTATTCCAGTACTGCCCAAACTGGTCGTATTTCTTGCGCTTATCCGCATCGGACAGGACTTCATAGGCTTCGTTGACCTCCTTGAAGCGCTCTTCCGCCGCCTTGTCACCGGGATTAACATCGGGATGATATTTCCGCGCCAGTTGACGAAATGCCTTCTTGATATCGTCGGCACTCGCCCCCTTGCTAACACCCAGTACGCTGTAGTAGTCCTTGAATCCAGCAGCAGCCACGCCCACTCTCCTCCTGATACCTGTCTCTATAATGCCCTGAGGTCAGGATTTCGGGCAGGTGAGAATGTCCGAACTTAAGCGAAAGGTTGCTGCAAGTTGCTAGGTCTACCCGCATTCTTCTATTTTCTACTGCATCTAGCCGCTTCATCCTGCGTAAACCCCGATCGCTAGAATCGCTGCGCTAGAATTTTGCGGATATTAGGAAGGGCGGCTTCAATGGCTGCTGGTTGCACCATGGTTTGCTGCCAACTTTCCCGCTGGGCCAGTCGCTCTGCCCAAGCCTGCAAGTGTGGATAGTTTTCTAGCGGTAGGGAAGACACTAAAGTTCCCGCCACCACTTCTGCCAAGGTAAATTGTTCTTTGACAAAGTAGATCTGTCCATTCAGCAATTCTTCCAAAAATTGCAAGATACTCGCGACTCGTTGTTGAGCAAATTCCAGTTTCCAGGGTTCAACCTCCAAGCCAACTAGGACACGGGTTAGAGGAATGGTCATAGGTTGAAGTTCAATCACCGTAATCGTTTCAATCATTCGCACAACCGCGATCGCTTCGGGGTCGATCGGCATTAACGGTAGGGTTGGATACTTTGCCTCTAGATAATCCAAAATCGCCAAGGATTCAACAACGCGAAACCCATTGTCTACGATGGCAGGAATGCGTTGTAGGGGATTAATGGCTGTGAAATCGCTGTGCAATTGATCCCCATCCAAATTTACCAGGATCGGTTCAAAAGCAATTTGCTTTTCTAGCAATGCAACCCAGACTCGACGGGCATTCACAGAGATGGGATGGTAATAAAACTTGAGCATAAAACTCCAGCCTCAACAGGACACCTTCACCAATTCCCTTGACGATAACATGACCGCGATCTAGGTTATCTATTCAATAGTCTTGCCCTGTGGATTTGGGCCTCTTATGTTTCCAACGATTTCTGAATTCTGTACTTTTCTCAACTTACATTCCTCTAGTGCAAAGTCAGATGGCTTAAGGCTGAGTTGTGCTGGATACACAATATGTACTGGCCCAATTATGTACTGGCCCAATTATGTACTGGCCCAATATTGAATGGCCATAATAGATCGACCTCAAGTGGATAGGGCAGCAGTCCCGCAATTGGTTTCAATAATCTGATTTGCTCGCATCCAGGTTTCTAGGTCTGCAAAAGACCGATCGCGATAGATTCCATAGCGCTCCTGCTTATTACGAATCTTTTGGGGCAGGGTCGGCAGAATGCCGAAATTCGGGGGCATCGGTTGGAAATGCTTGGGCGAGGCGGAACTGATGAAGTCAAACAATGCGCCCATCATCGTTGTCGTTGGCAAAACTAAGGGATCGCGTCCGAGGGTAACCCGCGCCGCATTCGTTCCCGCCAGCCAGCCTCCTGCCGTTGCTGCGGTGTAGCCTTCCGTGCCGCTCAGTTGTCCCGCCGCCAATAGCGTTGCCCGTTGCTTAAATTGCAGCGTTGCTTTCAGCAATTCCGGCGAATTAATAAACGTATTACGATGCATGACACCCATGCGAACAAATTCTGCATTCTCCAAACCAGGAATCATACGGAACACCCGAGCTTGCTCCCCCCAACGCAGATTCGTCTGGAAACCCACCATATTCCACAACTGCCCTGCCTTATCTTCCTGGCGCAACTGCACCACCGCGTAGGGTCGCTTCGTTTTGTTTTCCGGATCCCGGAAATCCCCTAGCCGCGCATCAAATAAGCCCACGGGCTTTAGCGGGCCGTAGCGCATCGTATCTTCCCCCCGCCGCGCCATTTCTTCGATCGGTAAACAAGCCTCAAAAAACTTGGCCGTTTCCCGTTCAAAGTCCTTCAGTTCCGCCTGTTCCGCCTCACACAGAGCTGTCCAGAACGCCAAGTATTGCTCCCGATTCATGGGGCAGTTCAAATAGGCCGCTTCCCCCCGATCGTAGCGCGAAGCCAAAAACGCAACGTCAAAGTTAATCGATTCTCCCACGACGATCGGACTGGCCGCATCAAAGAAACTCATGTATTCCATCCCTGTGAAGCGATGGAGATTCTCCGCTAAAGCATCGGTGGTCAGCGGCCCCGTCGTCAGGACAACCACGCCATCGGAGGGAATCGCATCCACGGCTTCGCGGCGTAGTTCGATCAGGGGATGTTCTGCCAACGTGCGGGTTAAATCTTCGCTAAAGACTGCTCGATCGACGGCCAGGGCTCCCCCTGCTGGAACCTGGTGTTCATCGGCCTTGGCAATCACGATCGACCCCAGCCGCCGCAACTCTTCATGCAATAACCCCGACGCGCGATCTGTAGCCTGTGCCCCAAAGGAGTTGCTACAAACCAGTTCAGCCAGATGCTCGCTATGGTGAGCGGGACTTTTCTGCAAGGGGCGCATTTCATGCAGAATGACAGGAACTCCAGCCTGGGCGATTTGCCAAGCCGCTTCGGTGCCAGCCAGTCCACCCCCAATCACATGGACAGGATCTGGCTGTTCAGAAAATAGCTGTCCGGGGAATTGCGTCGTCATGGTGCCTAGGTTGCCTACGGTTTGCTAGAAAGTCCTTTTCTAGGATACGGCAGGCGATCGCGAAATCGCTGGAGAAGACCCATCAATTCCCCGAAAAATCAAAAAAGGTTCCCCTTACGGAGAACCAAAAATCAGGAATGTCAGGAATGTAAGAATGTCAGGTTTCGTAATGTCTCAATCACGAACGCCTCGATCGGAAAAGACTAGGGTTTAGTCACAGGCGTTGCGGGAGCTGCTTTGGAATCTGGGCTCACTCCAGGCATGGTGGTGTTTTCAGACTTCTTCGTCGATGAATAGGGTTTAGGTTTAGCAGCAGTCAGATCCTTAGGTGGCAGGATTACCTTATCGATCGCATGGATGACTCCATTGCTAGCTTTGATGTCTGTGGTGGTCACCTTCGCATTATTGACCATAACACCCTTGGCATCAACCTTGAGCGTAATTGGCTGGCCTTCTACCGATTGCACTTGGCCTGATTTTAGGGTCTCAGACATCCCAATCCCCGAAACCACATGGTAAGTGAGTAACTGGATCAGTTTCTGTTTATTTTCGGGTTTCAGCAACTTTTCCACCGTGCCCTTCGGCAGGGCTGCAAAAGCTGCATCGGTGGGTGCAAAGACGGTATAGGGGCCTTCCGCAGACAGGGTTTCGGTTAAGCCTGCGGCCTGAATTGCTGCCGTCAGAGTTTTGAACGACTCATTGCTACCCGCCACATCCACGATCGTTTTGGGCATTTCGGTCGTTTTGGGCATGTCCTCGGTGGGCGGCGTTAAGGGTTCTGCCGAGGTACCAGGAGCCGGAACTTCCTTTTGGGTTGCTTCTGGGGTCGCAGTGGTGGCAGCCGGAGTAGTGGAAGCTGGGGCAGCGGGTGCTGCTGAAGCCGGAGCTTCCGTCGTCCCTGCTGGCGTTTTGGTAGTCGTAGGAACTGCTTGACTGGGCATGGCATGGATGGAACTAGCCAACAATCCTGCACCCATCAAACCAATGACTTGAGCAAACTGAGTGTAATGTAAGCGACTCATCGTTCTTAACCTCCGCTGATAAAACTTAGGAGTTGTGCAACGAACCGTCACATCCTATCGAAGGCAATGCATTTTGACAAATCTAGAAATGCTAAATCAGTTTGTAAATCTAGGTTTGAAGCGATCGGGGCTAGAGAAGACATTGACAATTTTGCTAGGGTTCCCTTGGAAATCTGATCTCTATCCCAGGGTAGAGGGGCAAAGGGGGGGTAGAGTAGGGTCTATGGCATTTTGGCAACACCTGACGGGGACTGGGCTGGCGGCAAATGCCGATCGCCACAGAAAATTACGATCGGGACTTTAGCCTATGTCTCTGGGTAGATATCCCGGTCAAACTTGAATCCTAGAACCCTTTGACAAAAAAAATGCGTAGAGGCCGCGATCTCCCCTACGCATTTTGAGTGAAATATATAACGGGACTGGCGCGAATCGAACGCGCGGCCCAGCGCTTCAGATTGGTGCGAGTTTCCCCACTCTCTGGACTATACCTTCACCCTAGATAATCTATCCGTAGGTGGTAGCCGTCTAGTCTCTACACCTTCTCAAATAGATCTAACTGGTAGTCTATGTGAGCTTGGCTCGGTATTGCCATGGAATGCAGTAATCGTGGTCGTTAGAAGTTTGGCCACTATTACCTCACTCTTTAGGTTTCACCGAATTTGACTACGTTCAGCTATGGAGTTTCCCCCATAGTGCCCAATCAAATTAGGAGGCGCTTGCTCTATCCTACTGAGCTACAGCCCCATGGAAGTTTGTTCAACAACCTCCTCAGAAATTATAGCAGCGCAATTCTGAGATGGGTACGATCGTCCCCGCTCATGTCACACTGGATACTTGTTAGGTTTCTTTACATTTCCGTGGGAGTAGGGATGGATCTCAGTCTGGTTGCGTCAAATTTCTTGAACCCGCCTGTTTTATTCTTCTTTTTAGGGATGCTGGCGGTTTTTGTCAAATCGGATCTAGAGATTCCTCAACCGATTCCTAAGTTTTTTTCATTGTATCTTCTGATCGCGATCGGGTTTAAGGGCGGCGTTGAGTTAGCCAACAGCGGTATTAGTCAGGATGTGGTTCTCACAGTTCTCGCTGCCGTTTTCATGTCCTGTGCGGTTCCCGTCTACACCTACTTCATCCTGCGCCTGAAATTAGACGCCTACAACGCCTCCGCGATCGCGGCTACCTATGGCGCGATCAGTGCCGTTACATTCATCACTGCCAATGCCTTTCTTGAGCAATTGCAAATCCCCTCCGATGGTTATATGGTGGCGGCGCTGGCCTTGATGGAATCCCCTGCAATTATTGTTGGCCTGATTTTGGTACAAATCTTTGCGGCAAAACGGGAAGCAGACCAAGCCATTAGCTGGGGCGAGGTGCTTCAAGAATCGTTTCTCAATGGTTCCGTGTTTTTGTTGTTTGGTAGCATCGCGATCGGTTTACTCACTGGAGAACACGGCTATGAAAAAGTGAAACCGTTTATTGGCGATATGTTCTACGGCGCGTTGATGTTCTTTCTCTTAGATATGGGCTTAATTGCAGCTAAGCGGATTCAGGATTTGAAGAAAACAGGAGTCTTTCTCATTTCATTCTCGATTTTAATTCCGATTGTTAATGCAATTCTCGGAAGTGGGATTGCTTATTTTATTCATATGTCTAAGGGCGATGCCCTACTATTTGCTGTTCTGTGTGCTAGTGCATCCTATATTGCAGTTCCTGCCGCTATGAGGATGTCGGTGCCAGAGGCAAATCCGAGTCTTTATATTTCCACAGCCCTAGCGGTCACTTTTCCCTTTAATATTATCTTTGGTATTCCGTTGTATCTCTACGGTATCAACCTATTTTGGCCAATTTAGTTATTTGGCCAATTGAGTTACATCAGGTTTATCGAGAGATTGATAGAAGGGATGGGTTCAAAAAATTACCGTCCCAAGCGATAGCCAAACCCCCGGACAGTAATGAGATATTGCGGATCACTGGGGTCTAACTCTAGTTTTTCCCGCAGCCAACGAATGTGCACATCCACCGTCTTACTGTCGCCGACGTAGTCCGGCCCCCATGCCTTTTCCAAGAGTTGCTCCCGTGACCAGACCCGTCGAGGGTTTCGCATAAAAATTTCCAGCAAGCGAAACTCC
Organism: Alkalinema pantanalense CENA528; assembly: GCF_050753345.1. Taxonomy (NCBI): domain Bacteria; kingdom Bacillati; phylum Cyanobacteriota; class Cyanophyceae; order Leptolyngbyales; family Leptolyngbyaceae; genus Alkalinema; species Alkalinema pantanalense. Next base: position 75,731 of record NZ_JBLZFX010000013.1, read on the forward strand.
TTGGGAGAGACATTGACTTCCTTCCCCCGAACCGTAACACGGCATTCCTGGGGATAAAGGGTAATTTCGCCGATCGTAATGGGTTGCTGTTGGGGATTGATTTGGGGGACTTGCCGTCGGCGCAATAGAGCTCGACAGCGGGCAATTAATTCCCGCATTCCGAAGGGCTTAGGTAAATAGTCATCGGCTCCAATTTCTAACCCAACAACCCGATCGATTTCCGTGGCCTTCGCACTCAGCATCAGCACCGGCATTTGGTATCCTTCCCGTCGCAGCATCCGACAGATATCCAGGCCATTGACATAGGGCAGCATCAGATCCAAAACAACCAGATCAAATCGTGCGATCGGGGCTGGATTAGCGGAAGAACGATTTCCTCCCGACTGCGAAACAATCATTTCTAGCGCCATGCGTCCATCGCGGACAACGGTAACTTCAAAGCCTTCCTGGGTCAGGGCAAGGGCAACGGTTTCAGAAATTGTTTCTTCATCTTCAATCAGAAGAATTTGCGCAGTATTGTGTGGAAAGAAGGAGTATGGACTATTCGAGGCATCCATGCATTGATTGACAGGCTAATCGTTGCTTGGAGTTATCCTATCATCGTTAGTGCAGGATTGATGCTGCCTAATTCATTGGCGATCGTGATTAAATAACTTGTTAACCTGAATTTCTCAATCTGATTACCTTCTCTTAATCAATTGCTGGAGATCCTTCGATAGTCTACTTAAATGCCCTCTTCATCTCCCTATGGTTTGATCATGGTGTGCCGCAAAATAGTAGCTTCTCTCCCAGTCCGTTGTTGCCTTATGAGCCTTCTAGGGATATTGGCTGGGTGTTTGACTGGTTGCAATCCCCCCTTGGACATGGCACAAGTAGAAAAAAACATTCAGCAGAAATTGGTGCAACAGGGGGCTGGGTCTGTGAAAATGGTCGTTTGCCCAGAAAATCTGCAATCTAAAGAAGGGCAGACCTTTACTTGTACCGCGATTTTTGAGTCGGGGAATGGGGCTGATATGGAAGTGCGCCAAACTGATCGGGAAGGGCAGGTTAGTTGGGAAATTCCCAGCGTGAAAGGCTTGGTGAATCTAGCCCAAGTCCACCAAGTGATTCAGGCAGGCTTGCAAGGGGATCTGGGCGAGGTCACGGTGGATTGTGGTGCAATGACGCCCTATCGAACGGTCAATCCTGGTGATCAGTTTGAGTGTGAAGTAACCCGACGATCGCAGTCCCCAACTCCAATTTCTGCGGATCAATCCAGCAAAACAAATCCCGCAGCTCAACCAACGGACAAGCTATCTGATAAGCTCAAAGCTCCGCAAATTAAAGAACCCGAAAAAGTAGCAGTCACGATCTCGCCTTCTGGGGATATCAACTGGCAACGGCTGATCTCCACCATGGCTCCCCCAGCGAAGGGCCGCCAGCCCCAAGAGACGAAGTCTACGCCTAACAGTTCTACGGTCACACAGGCTCACGATCGGACAACGACGGCGGCTCCCCCTAGCCAAGTGGTCATTCCAGAAACGCCAGAAGATTATGATTCTTAGAAGAATGCCTCGTCCCCATTGAACAAGGCATGATTGCAAGTTAAGGTGAGAGGCACTTGTGCTGAAATCAGCCCCATCCACCCCCACCAGGGGTTTCAATCACAAAGGTATCTCCGGGCTGCATCTCCACCTCGGCTTGACTGCCTAGGGATTCGATCGTGCCATCCCGCCGTTGTACGGTGTTCCGCCCGATCTCGCCGGGTTGCCCTCCGTTTAACCCAAAGGGCGGAATCCGACGATGGCCCGAGAGAATCGCCGCCGTCATCGGTTCGCGGAACTGAATTCGACGAATCACTCCATTACCGCCGCAATATTGGCCGAGGCCACCGCTGTGGGGTCGGAGGGCGAATTCCTGCACTAGTACCGGAAACCGCCATTCCAACACCTCAGGATCGGTGAGGCGGGAATTGGTCATGTGGGTTTGCACCGCATCCGTCCCGTCAAAGGTTGGCCCAGCACCGGAACCGCCACAAATTGTTTCGTAATACTGGTAGCGATCGTTGCCGAAGGTGAAATTATTCATGGTGCCCTGGGAAGCCGCCATCACTTGCAACGCACCATACAAGGCATTGGCGATCGCTTGGGAGGTTTCCACATTGCCCGCCACCACCGCAGCGGGATAGGTGGGATTGAGCAAGCAGCCTGCGGGAACACGGATATCCAACGGTTTGAGACACCCAGCGTTCAACGGAATTTCGTCTTCGACTAACGTGCGGAAGACGTAGAGAACTACGGCTTTGCAAATGGCTAAGGGTGCGTTTAAATTGGTGGCCTGTTGGGGTGACGTGCCCGTAAAGTCGATGCATGCATTGCGGTTGGCAGGGTCGATCGTGACCTTCACGTGAATCACACAACCATCATCCATCACATAGCTAAATTCTCCATCCTGTAATTGTTCAATCACCCGACGTACCGCAGCTTCCGCATTATTTTGAACATGCTGCATATAGGCTTGAACCGTTGTCAATCCATAGTGTTCCACCATGCGCCGGAGTTCCTGGACTCCCCGTTCATTGGCAGCAATTTGTGCCCGTAAATCCGCAAGATTTTGCACCGGATTGCGCACGGGATAGGGGCCAGTGTTGAGTAATTCCAAAAGTTCCACTTCCTGGAATTGTCCCTGGCTGACTAAACAAAAGTTATCCAGCAGAATCCCTTCCTCCGCGATCGTGCGACTGTAGGGCGGCATGGAACCGGGCGTAATCCCGCCAATATCGGCATGGTGTCCCCGTGAGGCGACGTAAAAGCTGGGTTGGGAGGATGCTTCGAGGAATACAGGCGTGATCACGGTGATATCAGGTAAGTGAGTGCCGCCGTTATAGGGATTGTTCGATACATAAACATCCCCCGCTTGTAGCGTTTGCCCCTTAGCGTCAATTAAACTGCGAACACTCTCGCTCATGGAACCCAAATGCACCGGAATATGGGGTGCATTGGCGACTAGCTGACCCTGCGTGTCGAAAATGGCACAGGAAAAGTCTAGACGTTCCTTGATGTTGACGGAATAGCTGGTATTTTGTAGCGTGATGCCCATTTCTTCAGCGATCGCGCGTACCAGGTTGTTGAAAATTTCCAGCAGGACAGGATCGGGTGTTGTGTCATCTATAGTCCGGGAAACGATACTGGAGATCGATCGATTGCTATCTTCACCATCGTGTCGAAGTATCAAGTGATTACGATCGGTTAATTCGGCGTTCCATCCGGGTTCAATGACGTTGGTTCCGGTGGGTTCAATGATTAAGGCAGGGCCAGTAAGGGAATCTCCTGGTTGTAAGTCCGATCGGGTGTAAACCGGGGTTTCCCACCAACGATCGCGGGTGTAAATGGTGACGCTGGCGATCGGGGTGAGCGATCGGTCAGGCTGGCGCGAAATCCTGGGTTCAGTGGGTAGATCGGTTTGGCCGATGACTTCTAAGGCAACGGCTTCGGCAATTAACCCTTTATCCGGCATCGTAAATCCGTAGCGTTGCTGGTAGCGCTGCTCAAATTGATGGCGCATTTCGGCGAGTTCACTCCAGGGAACCCCGATCGTTGAATCGGTTCCTGCATATTTCAGGTAAACCGTTTGTTGAATTTGGATGCGATCGGGATCAATGCCTTGGGATTCCATTTCTGTGCGGCCAGTGATGCCTAAATGGTTTAACGCATTTTCTAATTGTGGGATAACGGCGGGTTCTAAAGGGAGTTCGATCGCCTGTTCCTTCAGCATTCGCAAATCCGCCAAACCCATGCCATAGGCAGATAGTACTCCAGCGTAGGGATGAATCAGAATCTGTTGCATTCCCAGGGCTTCTGCAATCAGGCAGGCGTGCTGGCCCCCCGCTCCCCCAAAGCAACAAAGGGTATATTCACCCACGTCATAGCCCCGCTGCACGGAAATCTTTTTAATCGCATTGGCCATTTTGTCGATCGCGATGGCGAGAAATCCCGCTGCCACCTGTTCCGGACTGCGGCGATCGCCCGTTGCGGTGTGAATGTCTGCGGCGAGTTCCTGAAAGCGTTGCTGGACAATTTCAGTATCTAAGGGCAGATCCCCCGATCGGCCAAATACCGCCGGGAAAAAGGCCGCTTGCAACTTGCCTACCATGACATTGCAGTCCGTGACCGTTAACGGCCCGCCCCGCCGATAGCAGGCAGGCCCAGGATTAGCCCCCGCCGACTCTGGGCCAACGCGATAGCGCGCCCCATCGAACTGCAAAATGGAACCGCCCCCCGCTGCCACGGTATGAATCATCATCATCGGTGCCCGTAGCCGCACTCCCGCGACTTCCGTTTCCAAGGTGCGCTCGTATTCGCCGTTAAAGTGGGACACATCCGTTGACGTGCCGCCCATATCAAAGCCAATGATGCGATCGAACCCGGCCATGGTACTGGTTTTGACCGCGCCGACAATGCCCCCCGCTGGCCCGGAGAGAATGCTGTCCTTGCCCTGAAAGCGGTGGGCGTCTACTAGTCCTCCGTTGGACTGCATAAACATGAGTTTGGGGGATAGGGGGGGCGTCGGGTGGGGAGGATTGAATTTGTTCGCTAACGGTGTATGTTCCAGTTGCGCGGCCACCCGATCGACGTAGCGCCGCAGAATCGGCGAGAGGTAAGCATCCACCACGGTGGTATCGCCTCGGCTGACCAGTTTCATCAGGGGGCTAACCTCATGGGACACCGAAACTTGGGTAAACCCCAGCCGCCTTACCAACTCTGCCACTTGCTGTTCATGGGCCGGATAGCGATAGCCATGGAGAAAGGCGATCGCGCAGGAGCGAATGCCAGCGTCGTAGGCGGCTTGCAGGACTTGGATGAGGCGATCGTCTATGTGCAGCGGTTGCAGAACTTCCCCTTGGGCGCTGTGGCGTTCCTGCACTTCAATCACCTGTTCATAGAGCATTTCCGGCAAGACAATTTGCCGTGCAAAAATGTTAGGCCGATGTTGATAGCCAATGCGTAGCGCATCCCGGAAGCCTTGGGTGATGAGTAAAACGGTGCGATCGCCCTTGCGTTCGAGTAAGGCATTGGTGGCCACTGTGGTTCCCATTTTCACCGCTGCGATGCGATCGGCGGGGAGGGGTTCGCCATCGGGAATGCCCATCAGTTCACGAATCCCTTGAATGGCGGCATCGTCGTAGCGTTCGGGATTTTCTGAGAGCAGCTTGTGCAGCACGATCGTGCCATCGGGGCGTTGGGCAACGATGTCGGTAAACGTGCCTCCCCGATCGATGCCAAACTGCCATTTGGGTTGGGATTGAGCGTGATCTGGATTTGATGCTTGCATGATGAAAATTCCCTTGTTCGTGATTGTGTTGAGTATTAACAGATAGCGATATTTTTGAAATATCTTTTTGATTTTTATACGTTTATTTATGTAGCTGATGGTGTAACGTTAGTCTTAACCGCAATTCCTACAAAACCGATCTCCTTTACTTTAGAAACCAGATCCCGTTGTTTCAAGGGTCATTTGGTAAACCTAAAATATCGTTAGCAATATGGTAGGAATTGCGATGCTGGATCTTGGTCAACCCAATCTTTCACAACCCAATCTTTCCCAACTCAGCCAACTGGAACTGCGGCAACTCTGCTACTTTGTGACGATCGTTGCCAATGGCAATAACTTTAGTCGTGCAGCGGAGCAGTTACACATCGAGCAAGCTCCCCTGAGCCAGCGCATTCGAGCCTTGGAAAAGCGGCTGAATGTGGAATTGTTCGATCGTCGCCATCGCCCCGTCCAACTGACACCCGCCGGAGCCGTTTTCTACCAACAGCTTCAGAGTAGCCTCGCCCAACTTCAACAGGCGATCGAACAAGCCCAACGGACACAGCGGGGGGAACTGGGGGTGTTGCGGCTGGGAATCGCCAGTTCCGTGGCTAACAGCCTTTTGCCGAACCTCCTGCGTCAATTTCGCGATCGTTATCCCCTCGTCACACTGGAACTGCATGAACTCACCGCCCAGCAACAAATTCAAGCCCTGCACGATCGGCAGTTGGACATTGGCTTAGAAGCCTTTCCCAGCTTGGTAGACCGAGATCGTAACTGGAAGCAACAGGTGATTGCCCAGGAGTCTTTAGTTCTGGCCTTACCGATCGAGCATCCCCTAGCGACCCAAGCCCACATTCCCCTACGGTCGATCGCCCAGGAGCCAATTATTCTGCCTTCCCTCGCCGCGTTCCCGTTTTACCACGCCTTTATTACCGCTTGCATTGAAGCTGGCTTCCAACCCCAGGTTGTGCAAACTACGACGGCAACCTGGTTATTGACAATTTTAGGAATGGTTGTGGCCGGGATGGGGGTGGCGGTGCTGCCCAGTAATGTTCTAACCGTCCAGCGCCAGGGCATTCTGTATCGAGAAATTGCCGATCTCCCCCTCACCCGCGAAATTTCCGCCCTCTGGAATGCGGATCACGCTTCGATCGTGCTTGAAAATTTCCTTAGTCTATTGATTAGAGATTGATCCGGGATGAATGATTGCCTCGATCGAGTCCAAATCATTACGCCCTAGAAAGTATGGAGACAGATTCCTGACATGCTGACATTACGACTATTTGACAGAGCCCTAAGGATTTGCTTTGAGGGCTTTAACGCGAATTTAATTTCAGCATAACGTTTGATTTTTTCTTTTTAACCAATTTATAACTTCACATTGCTAGTCACTTAACCTTAATTCTGTATTGTGAAAACGTCTTAGTGGATTTGCATCTACCTAGATGTATAGCTGAAAACAATCACTCGGGTGATGGCTTAAAATGCTGTTGTGTTACTGAGGTGATTATTTTTTGCTGAGTTATAGCGATGTCAGTGTAGTCACACAACCTTTCAGAAAGTAATCAGTATTATGTTTTCCCAGGTTTATCGCTTCATTACTGTAGGTGCAGTGGCTACGATCGCCTCGATCGTCGGTTTCTCCACCGCTGCCCAAGCTCAGGTCAAGGTTGACGGCTCCAGCACAGTGTTCCCCATTACGGAAGCGGCAGCAGCAGCTTTCCAAAAGTCTTCTGGACAGAAAGTGACCGTTGGTATTTCCGGAACGGGTGGCGGATTGAAGAAGTTCTGCAACGGCGAAACGGATATTTCCAACGCATCCCGTCCCATTCTAGAAAAGGAACTGAAACTCTGCAAAGAAAAGGGCATTAAGTTTATTGAAATCCCAGTGGCAATGGATGCGCTGACTGTGGTTGTTAGCCCCCAAAATAATTGGGCCAATAACTTGACGGCTGATCAGCTCAAGAAAATCTGGGATGCAGGCAGCACCGTCAAAAACTGGAAGGAAGTGGATGGCAGCTTCCCCGATGCACCCTTGAAGCTGTTTGGGCCAGGGGCAGATTCCGGTACCTTCGATTACTTCACTGAAGCCATCAACGGTAAGGCCAAGAAGAGCCGGACAGACTACACCGGAAGCGAAGATGATAACGTCCTGGTGCAAGGTGTTTCCCGCGACAAGAACGCGCTGGGCTACTTTGGTTTTGCTTACTACCAAAAGAATAATCGTCGGTTGAAAGCTGTTAAGGTCAATGGGGTGGAACCTTCCCTCGCAAATGTAACCAATGGGAGCTACCGTCCGCTATCCCGTCCGTTGTTCATCTATGTCAACGCGGACTCGGCCAAGAACAAGCAGCCTGTGAAATCCTTTGTGGAGTCTTACCTGAATGGAGCCTCGGGTTTTACGTCCAAGGTGGGCTATTTACCCTTGATCGATCAGGTGTATAGCGTCAGCAAAAAGCACCTGTCTGAAGGGAAAACAGGCACTCGCTTTGCGGGTAAAGAACCCACGAACTTGAAGATGGAAGATTTAGTCAAGATGGAACCTAAAGACTAAGTCCTGATTCAGCACGTTTTTCCATTCCGGCATGCAAGTGTCGCTGTTTCGAGACAAGGCTGTGTTGGGGGTTCTCAGAGCAGCTTTGTCTCTTCTTGGCATATAAATTTCTTTATTTGCTGTAAATTTACTCCTCCCGTTCCCTATGGCGCGTTCCTTTCCCTCTCTAGCAACGTCAGCGCAGCAATCTCAAAAGCGTCGATCGATCCGTCAAGTTCAGGAAAAAGTGATTGAAGGTTTACTGTTTCTAGCTGCGTTTTCCTGTGTGGCAGTCACGATCGCCATTATGGTGATTTTAGGCGTCGAGTCCTTTGGTTTGTTCCAGCAGATCTCGATCGTTGAATTTCTTACAGGCATCGAATGGGCACCGCTATTTGAACCGCCGAAGTATGGTGTTTTACCTCTCATTACGGGAACCTTGACCACAACCTTGGTCGCGCTCTCAGTTGCGATTCCCTTGGGAACCACGATCGCCCTCTTTCTCAGTGAGTTTGCTTCTGCCACTATCCGGGAATGGACAAAGCCAATTTTGGAACTGCTTGCGGGGATTCCCACCGTCGTTTATGGCTATTTTGCATTGCTGTTTATTACCCCGTTGCTGCAAATGGTGCTGCCGGATTTGGGGGGATTCAATATGCTGTCGGCAGGGTTGGTCATGGGAGTCATGATTACTCCGTTGATCAGTTCCATTAGTGAAGATGCACTACGATCGGTGCCTGCGGATCTACGGGAGGGCTCCTACGCAACGGGAGCAACTCGGCTTCAGACGGCCTACAGCGTGGTCTTTCCCGCTGCCCTATCCGGTGTTTCGTCTTCCTATATCCTCGGAATCTCCCGTGCCGTGGGCGAAACGATGATTGTCGCGATCGCCGCAGGATTGCAGCCAACATTGACCTTTAATCCCCTCGATTCCGCCGCAACGATGACAGCTTATATTGTCCAGGTCAGTTTGGGGGATTTGCCCCATGGAACAACTGGTTACCAAACAATCTTTGCCGTAGGTCTCACCCTAGTCTTAATTACATTAGTGTTTAACATCATTGGACATTTTTTGAGCAAGCGCTATCGAGAACGGTATTAAACGGATTTTTATTTATTCTGCGATCTAGTGTAATCAGCATTACCTCAACCATTACAGGTTTGATCGAGCTTCTGTATCTCCATCCATGCCATGACACCTTCCTCTCTGACCCCTCCTGCCTTAAATTCCATTCACCAAGCTGTCTCGCGACGGCAACTCCTTAGCCAATCCTTCGCGATCGTAGGTGTGGTAGGCATTTTGATTGCAGTCATTACGCTGATTGCTCTGATCCTACAAATGGTGCTCCAAGGTGCGCCAAAACTCAACTGGCAATTTCTCATCTCCTTTGCCGATCCCGATCCTGCGATCGCCGGAATTTTGGCCGCTTGGGTGGGAACGGGCTTAGTGATGTTGGTGACGGTGACGGCGGCGGTTCCCATCGGGATCGCAGCGGGGGTGTACTTAGAGGAATATGCGAAAAAGAATTGGCTCTCGGATTTGATTGAAATTAACGTGACGAATTTGGCGGGGGTGCCCTCGATCGTCTACGGCCTGCTTGCCCTAGGGTTATTTAAGTACTACTTCAACTTAGGCGAAAGCATTCTCACGGCAGGATTGACCTTAGCGCTTCTGGTGCTCCCGGTGGTGATTGTGACGACTCGGGAAGCGTTACGGGCCATTCCCAACGCCCTACGGGAAGCCGCCTACGCCATGGGTGCTAGCAAATGGCAAATGATTGCCCACCATCTGTTGCCCTACTCGATGGGCAGTATCCTAACGGGGGTGATTATTGGTCTTTCCCGCGCGATCGGGGAAACGGCTCCCCTTGTGACGATCGGGGCTCTGACCTTTATTGCCTTCTTGCCCGAATCACCTTTCACAGCCTCTTTTCCCTTTATTTCCTTGGAGTGGCTCAAAGCTCCCTTTACGGTGTTACCCATTCAAATGTTTAACTGGGTATCCCGGCCAGAAATTGAGTTTCAAACGAATGCAGCAGCGGCAGGGGTGATCTTAATTGCAATGACTTTATCAATGAATGGGTTGGCAATCTATTTACGCTATCGCGTTCGAAAAGGGCTTAAGTGGTAGCGTCAATGCAAGAAACATCGACGAGATCGGAATTACTACACCTCACCTCAACCGTTTAGAAAGCTTAAAGTCATGCTAGAAACAGTCTTACAAACCACACCGATCCAACCCAAAGTAGAAGCTGCTAGTCTCAATTTCTACTATGGCAGTATCCATGCCCTCAAGAACATCAATCTCATCCTGCCGGACAAGCAAATTACGGCGCTGATTGGGCCATCTGGCTGTGGCAAGACGACGTTGCTGCGCTGCTTTAACCGGATGCATGATCTCTATCCCGGCAATCGCTATGAGGGAGAAATCATTCTGGATGGTGCGGTCAATATTTTGTCCCGTCGCCTTGATCCGATCGAAGTGCGGATGCGGGTTGGCATGGTGTTTCAACGTCCAAATCCCTTCCCGAAATCGATTTTTGAGAATGTGGCCTACGGGCTGCGGGTGCGGGGGGAAAAGAACCGCACGACGATCGCAGAAAAAGTCGAGAAAGCATTGCAAGATGCGGCCCTGTGGAATGAAGTAAAAGATCGGTTACAGGATATGGCGTTTAATCTTTCGGGAGGGCAACAGCAACGGCTTTGCATTGCCCGTGCGCTGGCGACCGATCCAGAATTGATTTTGTTTGATGAGCCAACTTCGGCCCTCGACCCGATCTCCACGGCTAACGTGGAAGATTTGATGACGAAGCTCAAGCATCAAGTCACGATTTTGATTGTCACCCACAGTATGCAACAGGCAGCGCGACTTTCTGACTACACCGCTTTTATGTATCTGGGGGAACTGGTTGAGCACGATCGGACTGAGGTCATTTTTAATGATCCACTGAACAAACAAACCAAGGATTACATTAGCGGTCGATTTGGCTAATGAATTAAGTCGCTTCTAAGAATTTCAATAGTTGATGAAAATTACCATTGGATAATCATCACTGTTGAAATGATCAAACCAGTCAATTTTGCAATACTACCTGGATACCTATGCAGACATCAAAAGGCACATTACTCCTCGACCCCCAACCTACGCCTCAGGAACCGTTGCCCAATCCCAACACACCTGAGCCTCCTAAATCCAGGCGATTGGCCCTGCTAAATAATTGGCAGCAATGGATTAAACCGATGCTTTTGTTATCGGCTGGCGTCCATGCCTTGATTTTCTTCACGCCCCTCACTAGTCTGAACAAACCTCAGCCTAAGGAAAAAGAACCGCCCGTTAAGTTATCCCGACTCTCGGATAAGGTATTGGTTAAAACGTTGCCGAAAGTGAAAGTGACCGATGCAGTGAAACCTGCTGTGCCACCGGTGAAAGTTGCTTCGACTAGCCCGATCGTGATTAAGGAAAGCCCTAAACCTGAGCCGGAGAAGAAAGCGGAACCTAAGTCGCCGGAGAAGAAAGCGGAGACAAAGCCCGCGACCCCCACAACCGATTCTGGATCAACGGAGGGTGCCAATGCCAACGAGGTAGATGCTGATAAGGCTACCACCGATAAAAACGAAGCATCTAAGTTGGATGCAGAATCTCAAAAGTTCTCTGATGTGATTGTTGGTCTTCGGAAGGCGCTGAACCCGAGTGAAGATAACGAACCTGAGGTAGATCCCTATCTGTTGCCTGAACCAACGGAGTTTTTCCCGAACCCGGATGATTCGACCCAAGTGGTGGGAGGCATTCTAGGAAAATCTTGGATTTCCAATACTGATGTCGATAGTGTTGCAGCGAGTTTAGGCAGTCAGTTTGCCGATGGATTTACCAAGAAAGCGTCCTATGGGGGAGGCGATGTTTTTGAGGCTAAACTCGGTTCTACGGTACGGTATGTCAGTTTGGTCAATGTCAATAGCGGCAGTGGAGTGATTGTATTTCTCTGGAATAAATCCCCGGTATAGCTGTGGTGTCCAGCCAAAGGTCAATACACCTTGGATTAAGCAAGTAGTGAAGTAGATGATCAGGGTGTGTGTTGCTCTCTGAGTCAGCGACACACACACAAGCACTTCTTTAACTCATTTCCAACATACGTTGAATGGGGCGCAGGGCTGCGACTCGGGTCGCTTCCGGAAGGGTAATTTCTGGCGTTCTATTTTTCATGGCTAAATACAATTTTTCCAGCGTATTCAACCGCATGTGGGGACATTCATTACAAGCACAATTGTTCAGTGGCGGCGCAGGAATAAATTTCTTATCAGGAGCGGCTTTTTGCATTTGGTGAATGATGCCCGGTTCCGTGACCACGATGAACGATGAACTGGGACTTTGTTGGCAGTATTTGAGTAATCCGGTGGTGGAGGCGATGTAGTTGGCGTGTTTGAGCAGGGGAATTTCGCATTCCGGGTGGGCAATGACTTCCGCCTGGGGATGGGCCATTTTGAGTTCAATCAGTTTTTTCTCAGAAAACGTCTCGTGTACCATGCAACTCCCCTGCCAGAGCACCATGTCTCGCCCGGTCTGCTCCATGACGTAGCGTCCTAGGTTGCGATCGGGGGCGAAGATAATCGGTTGCTCCAGGGGAATTTGGTTGACAATTTTAACGGCGTTGGCGCTGGTGCAGATGATGTCACTCATCGCTTTGATTTCCGCTGTGCAGTTGATGTAGGAAATCACGATGTGATCTGGGTGCTGCCGTTTGAAGTCGGCGAAGGCATCCGGGGGGCAACTGTCAGCCAGGGAGCAGCCAGCGGCTAAGTCGGGCAGGAGAACTAATTTTTCGGGGTTAAGAATTTTGGCAGTTTCCGCCATAAAGTGAACCCCAGCGAAGATGATGACATCCGCCTGGGTTTGGGCTGCCTGCTGGGACAGTCCGAGGGAATCACCCAGATAATCCGCAATGTCTTGAATCTCAGAATCTTGGTAGTAATGCGCCAAAATCACGGCATTCAGGTCTTTTTTGAGATCTCGAATGGCGGCAAATAGATCGCGCGGCAAGGGATTTTGGGTCGATGCAACGGTGGTAAACACGATCGAAGGATCCTTGGGTGAGATGGATGAGAGTAGATATTTATAGTTTAAATTACCAAAATTAAAAGTCAATATTTTATCAGAAATTACCAAGAAGATAATTTCTTTGGATCCGTCAAGACGGGTGTGCGGAATCCAGAAATCCTAGAATAGGGCTTTTGGTGCATCCTTGGGCAGAAAATGCCGGAGTTCAGATCGGCAAGTCCTCGGCCCAGGGTGTCGCTCCGAACACCATCCCTTAGAATGGAAGCAGTCCTGTTTCTCTGATGAACGCTTTGATTTCCCCTGCTAGCCCACAAAATTTGACTCAAACAACTTTGACCCAGCCCGATCGCAGCCAGCAAGAAACCCTAGACCTGTTAGAGTGGTCGCGGCTCTGTCAGCATTTGGCGACCTTTGCGGCGACGAAGTTAGGGGCGATCGCGGCACGGAATTTGCAAATTCCGACCACCCAAGGCGAAACGCTGCAATTATTGGCCCAGACCCGTGAAGTTTATACGCTGGAAAATCAGTTGGCCAGTGGGCTTCAGTTTACGGGCATTCAAGACATTGGGGATGCGTTAGAACGATCGGCGTTGCAAGGGATTCTCTCCGGGGAGGAGTTGCTGGAAATTGCGACGACCTTGGCGGGAGCACGAAATTTACGGCGGACGATCGAGAATCAGGACAATTTGCCAACGCTGACGGAATTGGTTGCGGAATTGCGAACCTATCCTGAAATTGAACAGGAAATTTATCGCTGCATTGACGATCGGGGGAAGGTGACGGAACGGGCCAGTCCGAAGCTGGCGGACATTCGGGAAAAAATTCGCAGCACCCGCGATCGAATCTATAGCATCTTACAAAAAATGCTAAGTCGCCATGGGAATGCGATTCAGGAACCCGTGATTACTCAACGGGATGGCCGTTTTGTGATTCCCGTCAAAGCGCCCCAAAAGGATGCCATTCCGGGGATTGTCCACGATGCCTCTATGAGTGGAGCCACGCTGTATGTGGAACCGCAATCGACGGTACAGATGAATAATGCCCTACGCCAACTGCTGCGGCAGGAGCAGGCGGAGGAAGAAGCGGTTCGGCGCAAGTTAACGGAACAGGTGGCGGCGGTTCAGGAAGATTTGGAAGCGTTGGTGGCGATTTGTACGCGGTTGGATTTAGCCACGGCGCGGGCTCGCTATAGCTTTTGGTTGGAGGCCAATCCACCGCGATTTATTGACTGGGGGGAAGGGGACAAAACGGAGCCGATCGTGCTGCGGAATTTGCGCCATCCGCTGTTAATTTGGCAGCAGCAACACGAACAGGGACGCGAAGTGGTGCCGATTCATTTGACGATCGATCCACAGATCCGGGTGGTGGCAATTACGGGGCCGAATACCGGGGGAAAAACGGTGACGTTGAAGACCCTGGCGCTGGCAGTATTGATGGCGAAGGTAGGGTTATTTGTTCCGGCGCGGGAACCCGTGGAACTGCCTTGGTTTAGCCAAGTATTAGCCGATATTGGCGATGAACAGTCATTGCAGCAAAGTTTGTCTACGTTTTCTGGTCACATTCGCCGCATCGGTCGCATTTTGAATGCGTTAGCACCGGGTGAAGCATTGCCGATCGCGTTGCCTGAAGCGTTACCGGATGACGGAGCTTCGGATTCTGCGGAAGAGTCTCAAGCGCTGATGGCGGCATTGTCTTCGGAAGCTTCTACCACGGTTTCCAGAGCGTTGTCTAATTCCCTGGTGCTGTTGGATGAGGTCGGTGCAGGGACTGATCCGTCCGAGGGCAGTGCCCTGGCGATCGCGCTGTTGAAGCATTTGGCCGACCATACAAAATTGACGATCGCGACAACCCACTTTGGCGAGTTAAAGGCGTTGAAATACCAGGACGATCGCTTTGAAAATGCCTCGGTGGAGTTTGATGATGTGTCGCTGTCGCCGACCTATCGCTTGCTGTGGGGCATTCCGGGCCGATCGAATGCACTGACGATCGCGCGGCGGTTGGGGTTACAGGATTCTGTGGTGGATGCGGCGCAGACCTATGTGGGCGGGCTGTCCCAGGATATCAACGACGTGATTGCGGGATTGGAAGCGCAGCGGCGGGAACAGGAGACTAAGGCGAAGGAAGCCGATCGTCTTATCAAACAAGCGGAGTTTTTCTATGAGCAGGTGACGGCAAAGGCGCAAAAGCTGAAGGAACGGGAACGGGAACTGAAGCAGGCCCAGGAAGATGCGGTGCAGAAAATGCTGTTGGATGCGAAGTCGCAGATTGCCCAGGTGATTAAGCAGTTGCAGAAGGGGACTCCGACGGCGCAGGATGCGCAAGCGGCGACGGAACAGTTACAGAAGGTTGCCAATCGCCATTTGCCATCAGCACAACCGAAGCAGAAACCAGGATTTCAGCCGAAGGTGGGCGATCGGGTGCGGATTCCGCGCTTGGGGCAGACGGCGGAAGTGCTGGCGGTGGATGAGGAGGATTTGACGGTTCGGTTTGGCATCATGAAGATGACCATTTCGATCTATGAAATTGAATCGCTACAAGGCCAAAAGGTACAACGGGAGGAGAAACCGAAGGAGAATCGCAAGGCAGAACCGACACCTCCACCGTTAGCGCCTGCGATCCGGACAGAGAGCAATACGTTTGATATTCGGGGTAGTCGGGTGGCGGATGCGGAAATTACGATCGATCGGGCGATTTCCGCAGCCCAAGGCCCGATTTGGATCATCCATGGGCACGGGACGGGGAAACTTCGCCAAGGGGTGCATGAGTTTTTGAAGCAGCATCATCGGGTGGCGAAGTTTGAGGCGGCGGAGAAGCACGATGGGGGATCGGGGGTGACGGTGGTTTATCCGCGCTAAGGGAGTTTCAGAGCTCGATCGTGCTTGTCCAAAAACCCGGTTTTTCAGAAAAACCGGGTTTTTTAGGTAACACTAGGCTCGATCGCGTTCCATCATGCTGATGTATTTCCAATCGGAACCGAGGACGGGGATGGGTGGACTCCAACGCACACGATCGCTGAAACGCAAACTATGTAACTGATTAATCGCTGCTTGCACGTCTTCGCGGGTGCCTAGTAAATAAAATTGCAACGGTCTACGTTCCCCATCGCTAACACGATCGGGATTCACAAAGCCAGTAAACATGGGATTTCTCCTGATTGTTGGGACGGGAAGAAACCCCAAAAATTAAGGCCACCCTTTTGCACAGGACAAGTAGGGTGGCCCGATCGAATGTTACAATCCGTGTCAGACCGCCTTGCTGCTGTGATCAGCTTGGGGGTTTAGCTGCCCTCTGTTGGGTGGAATCAACTGGGGCAGCGCCTTAATTTTTGGGAGACTAGCTGATTCAATTGAGCCGTTTAAAACGATTGTACTCAGCTATGAGAAACAAGCCTACGGACAAACCAGGGTTCTGTCAACCGTATTGGGTAATTTTGTAATTCTGTTGCAATCCTGTGATGTTTGGTAATATTCCCCAACGGGGCGATCGTGGGAGAGGTGAGGGGCGATTGCTTGGGGCAATTTGGCAGACTCTGCGGAATTCGCTGCTTTTTCTATGAAGATGGTCATAATCAAGAGAGTCCCCTGAATGGAGCGCATTTCCCATGGAACCGATTACGACGGCGACGATCGTGACTTTGGTGCTGACGAAGGCGATCGAGAAGAATGGCGAGAAGATTACGGAGGCGGTGTGGACGGTGGCGGGGAAGCTGCTGACGAAGCTGAAGGAGAAGATGCCGCTGACGGGGATGAAGTTGGAACAGGTGCAGACGAATCCCGCGCTGATGGAGTCTCACCCGAAGGATTTTGGGGTGGAGGTGTTGGAAGGGGAGATTGTAGAGGCAGTGAAGGATGGGGAGGTGTTGGCGCTGGCGGAGGCGGTGGCGCAAGCGGTGAAGGCAGAGGGGATTACGGTGCGGCGCATGGTGGTTTTGAGCGATGTTCAGGCGGAGGAGTCGATCGTGGTGGGAAAAGTACAGCAAGAATCGACTGGGGGAGAGGCTGCGGAACAGGTCGTGGCTGAAAAAGTTAAGGCAAAAAGTATACAGATTGGGGATGTGACTCAAAAACAATCGCTGTAAATCATTAATCGCGAGGTTGCTCAGTATTCGATCCCCCTAAATCCCCCTTAATAAGGGGGACTTTGAATCTATTTTTTCCAGTTCCCCCTTTATTTCTAGCGTTAGCGGCGCGTAGCGTGGGGGCTAGGGAGGATGAGATCTGTAGCGTTAATAAAACAATTTGGTATAAGAGTACTCCAGCAATTTTATTTATTCCTATGACTGCTAATCAGCCTAATTCCCCATCCGATCGTAAAGTGTTGATCAAACAATCTGTTTTGGAAGGCGTTACCGTTGAAGGTGATTTGCGGATTGGTGATATAACGCAGATTGTGAATTATGCCGATCGCCTGTTGTCTTGTCATCAGTTGCCGAATCGTAATCTCAATTTTGTGGGACGGGTGGCGGAGCAGGCGGAGATTCGATCGCTGTTGGAACAGTCCAAGAATGGCGGTGGGGTGGCGATTAGCGCGATCGCGGGGATGGGGGGCATTGGCAAGTCGGCGTTGGCG
This sequence comes from Alkalinema pantanalense CENA528, assembly GCF_050753345.1. Classification (NCBI taxonomy): domain Bacteria; kingdom Bacillati; phylum Cyanobacteriota; class Cyanophyceae; order Leptolyngbyales; family Leptolyngbyaceae; genus Alkalinema; species Alkalinema pantanalense. The sequence goes on from NZ_JBLZFX010000013.1 coordinate 93,178, forward strand.
TTGCATTTGGCCCATGAGTTGATGCCGGATTATCCCGATGCGCAGCTTTATGTAAATTTGCGGGGGGCGGAGGCGGAGACGGCGTTGGGGCTGTCGGCGGAGGCGGTGCTGGGCGGTTGGCTGGTGGGGCTGGGCTATGAGGCACAGCAGGTCGATCGCTGGAGCTTGGAGGAAAAGGCCAATGCCTATCGATCGTGGATGCGGGGCAAGCGGGCGATCGTGCTGCTGGACAATGCGCGGGATGCGGCGCAGGTGAAGCCACTCCTGCCGGGGAGTGCGGGCTGTGTGGTGTTGGTGACGAGTCGGCGCAGTTTGGCGACGGTGGCGGGGTTGCAGGAGCATCGCTTGGGGGTGTTGCAGCCGCAGGAGGCGATCGAACTGTTTCAAAAAACGGCGGGGCTGGCGGAGGGCGATCGCGCGCAACTGGAGGCGGTGGTGGAGCTGTGTGGGCGGTTGCCGCTGGGGATTGAGATTGTGGCGGCGACGATGAAGGTGCGGCGTTGGGATTTGGTGCGGGTGGTGGAGAAGTTGCAGAAGGCACGACTGAATCTGATGCGGCGGGAGGATTTGGATGTGCGGGCTTGTTTTGAGTTGAGTTATTGCGAATTGGAGGCGCAGTTGGCGCGGGTCTTTTTGCGGGTGAGTGGGATTCCGGGGGCGGATTTTGGCACACCGATCGCGGAGGTGGCCCTGGAGCAGGAAGACCTGTTGGAGGCGTTGGAGGAGCTGGAGGAGGCGCGGTTGCTGGAGTCTCGGCGGGCGGGGCGGTTTGAGATGCATGATTTGCTGCGGGAGTTTGCCCAAGAGAAGCTGGAACCGGAGGAGGCGCATCAGGTTGGCCTGCGGGCGGTGCAGTGGTATGCGGGGGTGGCGGATTTTTGTGATGATTGCGTGCGGGGGGCTGTGAAGGCCGATCGCTTGGCGGGGATGCTGGCGGCGGGAGAGTCGGAGCGGGAGGGGCAGAATCGGTTGTCCCAGGAGGCGATCGCGTGGTTTCAGAGTGAGTTTAAGAATTTGTTGCAGGCGGTGATTTGGGCGGATGGGGCGGAGGAATGGTCGCTTGTGATCCGGTTGCCTCGGCTGCTGGATATGTTTACTAAGTTTCAGACGGGGCGAGGGGAGCTTTTGGCGGTCTATGGGTTGGCGCTGGAAGCAGCGAGGAGGACTCAAGATAGACTCGGCGAAGCCAATACGTTACAAGCGATCGCCGATGTCTTGCAGTTTAAAGACCGTCGTGATGAAGCCTTAGAGAATTACCGCGAGGCGATCGGCATTTATCGGGAAGTGGGCGCTCGACTGGGGGAAGCCAATGTTTGCGATGCTTTAGCGCTCCTATCCATTGAGCAGAAAAATTATCCCGCTGCCCTCAACTATCACCAACAAGCCCTTGTAATCTTTCAATCTATGGATTCAGCCTATAACGAAGGCTGGTCTTATCTCTACATCGCAAGAACTCAAATCAAACTCAACAAAGCCTACGAAGCCCAACAATCCTATCAATCAGCAATTGCCTGTTTCCAACAGATCGGCATGGATAATCTCATCCAACTGTGCCATCAAGAAATGCAACCCATCAATCAACCTAGCTCCGGCCCCATTGCCCCGCCCATCATCGATCCCCCATCTCCCCAAGCCTCACCCACCACTCGCCCCCGCCCCAAATCCTCCAATAATCCCCCAAACTTTTGGATTTTGTTTGGCATTGGACTGGCGATCGCCCTACTGATTTACTGGCTAAAACGATAACAACCTCCACACAACACGATTGGAAAATTAGCGATCGCCAGGGTGATTCTGTAGCCAGGTTTGCAGGTCAGCGATTGTCGTGAAATCCAACAGCGCTTCGGCAAGGGCTTCCAGGTTAGACAACGATCGGGTTTCCAAGGTCGCTGAAATCCCCTCAGGCAAAGTCCCAAAACGTCGAGTCAATAGCCGTAATACCAGCGATCTGCATTCCTCCTGCCGACCCGTTTGTAGTCCTTCCTGCCGACCCGTTTGCAGTCCAGTTTGAATACCTTCTTCACGGCCTTCTTCCCGACCTTCTTCCTTCGCTTCTTGATAAAAGCGCGTTTCTTGGAGTGTAATGCCGAGCATGGCTTCTACCTCGCGACGACTCAAATGGGTGAACTTGTAGGCCAATATCGTAGTTATCATTTCCATAATGCCACGTCGATCGCGCTCCGGCAGTTCCGTTTGGCTCGATCGGGTCAGCAAATTGCGGGCCGCTTGGGGAATGATCGCCTCATCCAGAATCGTCAACACCATGAGGGCAACGCCCAGAGGCAAATCCTCAAGATCACCCAGTTCATCCAGATAAATGCGATGAACGCGGGAACCGTGGAGCAGGTCTTCGTAGGGGGAAGTCGCAGATTGTTCGATCGTTCTGGTGGGATAAATGATCACGGCTTGCCAGTCAGTAAAGCGTGACCGTTGGCGGTAGAAATAGAGAAAAGATTCGCCAAAGAGCCGTTCGTAGAGTTGCTCGTCGCGCTGGAATTGCACTTCGCAGAAGTAGACAGTCGCAGGCGGTTGGTCTTCGGGGGGAAGAAAGACACCATCGATCTCGAATTTGGCTTCCTTAACCGCAACGGAGTCGAAGCGGTACTGGGCCGCGTGGGTGGGAGCAGTTCCAAGGAGGTCAAACAGGAGAGTCGGGTTGGTTTGGAAGAGTTTGTAGAAGATAGTATCTCGCCGCATGGTGGGCTGAGCAGCATTGTGAAATTGAATTAATTCAATAGTACTACAATCTGCATCCTAGAGAATGATCGATGGAACAATATCAAATAGATAAAAAGAACGTAACTACTCAGGCTGTGGTTTAAGCGACACAGGATTGCCCGAGAACAATCCAACGAGAGCGTCTAAAAGATTGATATTCTGCTTGCGCAAGGTGGATAAATAGCCCCGAATGCGAC
>NZ_JBLZFX010000014.1:0-92066 GCF_050753345.1 Alkalinema pantanalense CENA528
GTTCTAGATGGGGACGCAGCACCTCAACCATCTCGGCGAAGGTCGGACGACTCACCCCGCACAAGCGCTTGAACTCACCATCCGACAGCGACTCAAGGTCTTGGTAGCTCATCTTCTCTCCACAGAAATGTTGAGGGCAACATTCTTATTCTCCTACCTCCTGCTCTAACTGGCACATCACTCCACTATTCATGCAGGAGGTCTATTCATTTGGCGAACGTTCATCCTTAGTACAACGTTCATCAGTACAATGTTCATCCTTAGTACAATGACGATGCGATTCATTAGGCATCTTTTCCATGACTCTCCTTCTGGCTGGCGATATTGGCGGGACAAAAACCATTCTGCGACTGGTGGATCTAGTCTCGGATGCGGATTGGCAAACCCTCTATGAAATGCGATATCTCAGTGGAGAATATCCCGATCTTGTGCCCATAGTGACGACCTTTCTAGATGCGGCACAAACTAAGGGCGGGCGGCCTCTTGCACCTACTAAAGCCTGTTTTGCGATCGCGGGGCCGGTGCTCAACAATACGTCAAAGCTCACAAATTTAGGGTGGTTATTGGAAGCAGATCGCTTAGCGGAGGAACTACATATCCCCAAGGTGTCACTCATTAACGACTTTGCCGCTGTGGGTTACGGGGTCTTGGGGCTCCAGGATCAAGATTTATGTACCTTGCAGGTAGGAGAATCGGAAAGTACAGCCCCGATCGCTGTCATTGGTGCAGGCACGGGCTTAGGGCAAGGTTTTTTGATCCACAGCGATCGGGGATATCAGGTGTTTAGCTCTGAAGGCGGCCACGCGGATTTTGCGCCACGCAATGAGATCGAATATCAACTGTCCCGCTACTTAATCGATCGCTTCGGCATCGATCGCCTATCTGTAGAGCGAGTGGTGTCGGGACAAGGGATTGTTTCAATTTATCAATTCCTGCGCGATCGTAACTACGCCACTGAAACGCCGGAGATTGCTGATGCCATTCGCCAGTGGGAAGCGGAGGCCGGTCAGTCTGAGAAAACTGTGGATCCCGGTAGCATCATTGGTACCGCAGCCCTCGAAGGCAGCGATCGGCTCTGCCAGCAAGCCTTGCAACTGTTTGTGGAAGCCTATGGTTCCGAGGCAGGCAATTTAGCGCTGAAATTATTGCCCTATGGCGGTCTGTATATTGCTGGAGGGATTGCCGCAAAAATTCTGCCCTTGATGCAATCTGGCCAATTCCTACGAGCATTTGGCCATAAAGGCCGCATGAGTCACCTATTAGAAAGAATCCCCATTCACGTTGTGCTCAATTCCCAGGTGGGTTTGATTGGGGCGGCTTTGTGTGCGGCTCGGCTGTAAGTCTGGAATGCTGCGTCAATAAAGCCATGTTTTAAGGCATAATCTTCAAACATTGCATTGATTTAATTGCATTTATCCAAGATTATTGGGCAGGTTGAGGGAATTGTGATTCTCGAGCTTCTTCTGGCGGTTCTAGGGGTTTTTGGGTTGGCCGCGATCGGGCTGGACTTACAATATCGGCGACGGGCTGGCAATCGTCTAGAGTTGACGGCAGGTAAATGGGGGCTAGAGGTCGCAGAGGCCGATCGAATTCTTTTGATTGGGGATTTAGAGTTTGTCAACCAAACCCAACGGCTGGATGTCATGGTGCCGGAAATCTGGGCAGAGGCGACGCTCCTGTCTAAAGACCCCGTCGAACAGCATCATGTCAAAACACGGATTGTTTCTCGATTTCCCGATATTGATCCCCGCGATGATGGCTACTGGGAAAGCGATATTATTGAAGTGGGCAAACGAGAACCGATCGAAGTTCAGGTGGAAATTAGTGGCGAGAATTTAGCCAGCTTGCAATCCGTTTGGGTCAAGGTGCATTTTGTGACCTATGGCCCTGGAGGACGGATCCCTCGCTCCAAGCATATTGTGGTGCCCCTGAAATTTCCGGATGCCACTGGGTCTAAGCAATGGCGATCGGCGGACAATGCAGAACTACTACCCGTCAAAACCCACCTCCTCAGTAGCCTGGATGATCCGGTTGAAGTGGTCAAGCGCTATGTGGTGCCCCATGCCCAACCAGGCGATGTCGTAACCTTGGGCGAATCCCCAGTTGCCATTATGCAGGGGCGCTACCGTCACTACACCGATATTCAACCCGGCTGGTTGGCAAAACGCCTGTGTTACATGTTCCACAGGACTTCCAGCTTGGCGACAGCCTGCGGGTTGCAAACATTGATTGATATTGCGGGAGCCCCTCGCGTCTTTTTTGCTTTTGTCGTCAGTACTCCGTTCAAATTGTTGCCCCGATCGATTGCCAAACCGCTCCATATCGATGGAATGTTCTATCGTTTAGCTGGAGAGCAGGCTAATTTGATCGACGATGTGACCGGAACCATTCCGCCCTACGATAAATTTGTAGTCCTTGGCCCCGCCGATCCTCAAGGATTGTGCGATCGGATTCAACGGGAAACTGGTCTTTCCGCTGCTGTGGTAGACGTGAATGATTTACGAAGGGTTAAGATATTAGCATCGACTTCGGACGTATCTGAAAAATTCCTCACTCAGGCATTGATTACCAATCCTGCTGGAAATGCTAATGAGCAAACCCCCCTGGTTTTGATCCGTCCGACTGCCGCGACTACAGGTCTTGCTGTGCCAGCACCCACTCCCTCACCCTAAGGATCCAGGACGGCTTCTCCCATGATGCGAGCTTTTCGGCAGACGACAAACCTGTCCATTCGTGCCCTGCACTACCGTGATGTGGATACCGTCGATCGGTTGATGCAGGAGCATGACGAGACGGATTCTGCTGCATCCATGGTGCGGGAGCAACCGATTTCGTTGAGTCGCTGGTACGGTTTGCTCAAGTTTCTCAGTTGGTTTCCCAATCCGCTACGCCATGCCCTGTCCGCCTATGTGGCAGAGGTGGAACAACGGGTCAAAGGCGTGATTAAGGTGTCACCCTTCAACCATGCAGGAACCACTTGGCGGGTCGATCGGGTGGCGATGGAATCCACGATCGTCCCGTCCAACGATCGTGCTCCCTCTGAAACGGTTGCCAAAAGTAGTGTTGCGGAAGCAGGAACAACTGCCGTCTCCAGCAATGCGGTGCTGACCCGGAATGAAGTGGGTTCTCTGCTGCTGCGCTATTGTTTTGAGACCATTCTGCAAGCGCGGACTTGGATTTTAGAATTGGATGTTAATGATGAATCTGGGCTGAGTCTTTACCGTCACAATGGTTTTCAGCCTGTAGCTCAAGTGACCTATTGGCAAATTGCTGCTGAGCAACTTCAAGACTTGGCCGAACGGGAACCTGATTTGCCCAATCTCCTACCCGTCAGCAATGCCGATGCCCACTTGCTCTACCAGTTAGACAATATGGCGATGCCACCATTGGTACGCCAGGTTTTCGATCGCCATCCCCAGGACTTCAAAACCAGTTTATTGGGCTCCCTTGTTCGATTAATCCAGCAATGGGTAACGAATACTGAAGCCATTAGCGGTTATGTATTTGAACCCCAGCGCAAAGTCGCGATCGCCTACTTCCAACTGCAACTCTGTCGGGATGGCTCCCGGCCCCACACCGCCCAGTTAACGGTACATCCCGCCTACACTTGGCTCTATCCCGAAGTGATGGCCCAAATGGCGCGGATTGTCCAAGAGGTACCCTCGCAAAGCTTAGAAATTCTATCGGCGGATTACCATCCCGAACGTGAAGCCTACTTAGAACGGATTGGGGCTGAACGCATTGCCCATACATTGTTGATGTCTCGCTCCGTGTGGCACAAGCTGCGGGAAACTCGGCAGGCTCCGGCTTTGGAAGGTTTGCAATTGGCTGATGTCATCCCTGGCTTACAACCCGTGCGCAAGCCGGTTCCTGGACGCATCACGATCGAGTCTAAACGGCCTAACCACTGGTCTGTGAAAGAACATCGCCCCTCCAAAGAATTGCCTACTGCCGCCGAGAGTGCAAACCAAGACTTTTTCCCACCCCATGACCATGGGGATCCCTGCTGTTAAGGCGAGGTAGGTACAGTTGGGATCCGAGATTGTGAACAACAAAATCTCTGCCCTCGGTTTGGACGTGGGCAAAAAACGGATTGGTGTTGCGGGATGTGATGGTTTGGGTATGGCAGCAACGGGCTTGATGACGATCGAACGCAAATCCTTCGACTATGTGGTCAGCATTTTGCAAACGCTAGTCCAGGAACGGACTGTCCAAGTTTTAGTCATTGGTTTACCCTATCAAATGGATGGCACGATCGGTTCCCAGGCCAAGCACACCCAAAAGTTTGCTAAAGCTTTGGCCAAGGCCTTAAATCTGCCGATTGAATGGATTGATGAACGGTTAACCAGTTTTGCCGCTGAAGAATTGCTGCACGCGGAAAATATTCAGCCCTCGCGGAACAAGGGATTAATCGATCGCAAAGCTGCTGCATTGATCCTCCAGGAATGGTTAGACGCCCGCCGCATCCAAGATCAAGCTGGACGGTAAAGTCGTCAACCGCCCTAGAACTCAAGTACATTAAGAAATTAAAAAGAACTGAACAGGGAGAGGATCATCATGGCAGAGCAACTTCTATTGGTAGACGATGAACCCGGACTACGCGAAGCCGTTCAAGCCTACCTAGAAGACAGCGGCTTTACTGTCCATACAGCCACCAATGGAGATGAAGGTTGGGAAGTGGCCCAGCGAATTCTGCCGGATTTGGTGATTAGTGATGTCATGATGCCCCAGGTAGATGGTTACCAACTGTTGAAACGCTTGCGAGATGATCCGCGCTTCCAGTCCTTGCCTGTGATTTTCCTGACAGCGCGGGGCATGACCAACGATCGCATCCAGGGCTATGATGCAGGCTGTGATGCCTACCTACCCAAACCCTTTGATCCTGACGAATTGGTGGCGATCGTTAAAAATATTTTGGCTCGACAAAAAGCCGCCCAAGCAGGATCGGGGGATATTGAAAATCCCGACGTGGCAGAATTAGCGCGGCAAATTAAGGAAATTAAAGCCCTCCTGACCCAGAAAGGCACCCTACAGACCACCGCCGCACCCATTAACATTGACTTCACACCTCGAGAGCAAAGTGTTTTGGAACTAGTGGTTGACGGGTTGATGAATAAAGAAATTGCCCGCCGCTTGGAGACTAGTGTGCGGAACGTTGAGAAATATGTCAGTCGTTTGTTTACCAAGACGGGAACCAATAGCCGCACTGAGTTGGTTCGGTTTGCCCTGGAACATGGCTTGGTAAAACCAAAGGGAAATTAACTCAAAGCAGCAACGAACCCAAGGTTTGGGATGGCCAGCTTTCTAGGATTAGCCAGTCGTTCAGTGCATTGACCAGTTCTTCCCTAGGATAAATGCACTGATAGTAAAAACGAAATACAACTATAGGAAAGCAAAAATGCTCATCTCGCCCCGATTGTAAAAGCGTAGACTAAAGTAAAGTTAGGTAACGTTGTTACGCCAAACACACCATTTTGAGGCACCTCATGGCGGTTGTTCTTCCGCAGACTTCGACGAGCGAGAAGCCAGCAGCACAGGATCTGGCAGCCCTTCGTCAAGTCTTCGCTTCAGTTAACGCTGATAGTTGTCCCCATACCTACAATTTCCATATGCACACAACCCACTCCGATGGGCAGCTTCGGCCAGATATTTTGGCTGAACAAGTTCTCGAGATTGGGTTGGTGGGTTTTGCGATTACCGATCACCACCAGATTTCTGGTTTCTATACAGCCAAGCGATTTTTTGAAGAGTGGCAACAACAATCGCAGAATGTCAGCAAACCCCTTCCTCATCTGTGGACAGGCACCGAAATTACTTCTCATCTATTGGATGTAGAGGTTCACATTTTGGGGTATGCCTTTGATCCCTTCCATCCCGCGATCGCTGAATATTTGACGGGAACGGCTCCCCGAGGAGAGAGTGCAGAAGCCCATCATGTAATTTCAGCGATTCACCAAAGTGGTGGAGTGGCTGTATTGGCCCACCCTGCCCGCTATCGCCGCTCCCATGAGGAGTTAATTCCTGCTGCGGTCAAAGTGGGGATCGATGGTGTGGAAACCTACTATGCCTATGGCAATCCCAAACCCTGGAAACCCAGTCCAGAAGAATCTCAGCAAGTGCGACAGATGAGTAATCAGTACCATCTCTTAAATACCTGTGGTACTGATTCCCATGGATTGAGTTTGGTACAACGGGTTTAGGGATTCGTTAGAGGCCAGGGATTTGTACCGCTTGCAATTTAAGTAACCAGGTCAGATTTAGAGCGCTAAGGCAGGGATCAGACTTAGACAGGTGTGCCAAGCTAGTTGGGCCAAGCTAGTTGAGCTAATCTGACTGGCCTTAGATAATAGGCAGTCTAGGTTGCAATAAGGACTCAATGAGCCACAGAGTAAATAGGCTTAGGTTCTTCAGGCCCTTTCAGATTTTAAAATTCAGCTTGAGTCCGTTTTCGATCAAGCAAATCTAGAACAAATTTGTTGTAAAAAAAGGCAAGGAATGAGATATTCCTTGCCTTTGTAATTTGAGAGTTCCACGCAGACATGTTGCAGAAATGTATGCCTTCAAAGCGCATTTCGAAGTCCACAAAGCCTTGTAAGTGGCAGTTTGGGTTAGAAAGATGCAACCGTCCACAACACACCCACACTCGCCATCGCTAACAGAACGCCTAATCCGATCGACTGACCCAGGTGCTTGCGGGGAGATTGCATAGTTGTCATCCTTAATCTGGATAGGTTGGATTATGAGAAGTTATCAGATTTTTGAGGGGATCATGGAGGTTCGCAATCAATGTTTAGGGGCTGGAAATGGAAGTTTAATCAATGATGTAAAAATTTAATTAATGATGTAAAAGTTTATAGAATGCCATAGTTCTTAACCTTGCCAATTTCTTCACCTTGCTGGAGTTCTTACCCCTGTTCAGGCTTTAGGTACCGGGTTTGAAATAATCCAAGAGTCGATCGCCGGAATCCACCCGGACTAAGCCTACAGCAACCTCTGGCAATAATCGGCGACTAGGGTAAATCAAATATCGGGGTTGCCAATCAGGGCGAAACTTGTCCTTGAATTGGTGTAAGCCTTTGAAGTTGTAAAACTGGTTCAGGTGCTCAAAAAAGTAATTCAGCCCTTTTTCAAGCTGTCGAGATTGCTGAGATCGCCCCACACCCGCCAAGGGAGAAAGGCTAAAACTAAAGCCCTGATAACCCAACTTCTGGAAATGCTGAATCATGGAGACAAACAAAAACTCCATGGTGCCGTTCTCTACCTCGGCTCGATGGCGCATCAGATCTACGGTCACTTCGGAGGCATGGTAGCCGGACAGCAAATTGACAAAAGCGACAATTTCTCCATTGCGGCTGTAAACCGTACCGATGTAGCAAGGCCGCAGATGCTCAACGTCAAACCAGGCGATCGAGAAGCGTTTTTCCGAGCCATTTTTATGGCGTAACCATTCATCGCTCACGACTTTAAGCTGTTGCAGCAGACTATCGGCGATCGGGGGTTCGTAGAGGGCGAAGCGGTGTCCCGTTTTAGTCAGCCGATTGACTGCTGTTCGTAAATTCTGATTGGCTTTTCCGCTGAGGCTAAAGGTTGGCAAATGCACGATTGCCTCTTCCCCAATTTGCAGAGATTGCAAGCCTAGATGCTGATAGAGCGGCAACTGTTGGGGTAGTACTTCGTAAAATGCGGGAAACCAATCATTCCGCCGACAAAATTCCCAAAAACTCAGGATGGTTTCCTTGCGATCGGCTTCTGGCCCGATCGGATCTCCGAGGGCGATCGCGGCATGGCCTTTGGGGACATAGGCAATCACACTTTGTCCAGTGGGACTGAAATAGTAGGCTTTATCCGGCAGAAGCGCGAGCCTTGCCAAGGAAGTTTGACCATGGGTATCAATAATCTGTCTGGCCTGGTGTCTTTCCTGGGCAGAGGCAGAGTTCGCCTTCAGCAAGACGGGCCGCAGTAGCATCAAAAAGGCATAGCCTAGAGTGACTGTACCAATCACATAGATCGAATTGGCAAAATGCTCGGCATAGCGACTGGTTGGCTGAAGTCCTGCATTATCTTCGACAAAAAACATGGCTAGGGTTTGTAAAATTGCTTGGATCCAGCCAAAGTTGGTCGGCTGACCATTCACCGTAAACCGATCATCCAACACATAAAATCCGACCGTGCCATAGGCCAAAGTGAACAGTAGCGATAGTAGTAGGATGCGGATGCCTTGGGCGATCGAGGGTCGATCGGACTGTGCTGTAAAGCTCGATCGCATCGCAACTAATTGCACCAATAGCACCGTTGCTAAAATGCATTCTTCAAAATCTAGCCCCTTGATGAGGTGACTGACGATAGAAATAATGAGAAGACCGATCGTCAGTCCCCAGGCCAATCGTTTCCGCCGCAGTAGATTCGCAGCGAGGGCTAGCAACATAAACCCAGCCAGCGCAGCAAAAATCCGACTCCCCGATCGTAGGTAAAACGGGAGAAAGGCTTCTAAAATACCTCGTCGCTCCGGCAGACTGGGATAAATAGCGGATAACAAGTTGACGATCCCCATGGCACTGGTCAGCCCTGCTGTTATCCATAACCCAAACGAACGGGTTCGAGCCAGCTTAACGATGGAGCGCGGTAATTTCGGCATATTGAGGTCGATTGGCAGACTTTTTAGAGGAGGAAGGAGACGTTGGAACAGTGGGTGTAACGGGAGAGACTGCTTTTTCGGCTAACGCCGTTTTGAACTGTTGCCCGACGAAGCTCAGGGAGTCCATCAGGTGCTTATGCCAATAGTTCCAACCCACATCTGGCCCGACAATGCCATGGCCACCGGGAAAAACATTAAAAGTATTGTCGATACCCAGGTGATCGAGGGTTGCGTGAAACGATCGGGTTGCTTCCAAATATTTATGGTCACTTTCCCCAGCATCCAGATAGATCTTGAGTTTGGAACGCAGGTCTTCGGGGAGCTTCTGCACAAACTTTTGGGGGCTGTTGTTCGGGCTACTTTTGTCAACGAAGTAGCCCGTGTGGCTAAACATTGTGCGAAATTGCTGAGGGTAATGCAGCCCAATATTCAATGCGCCCCAGCCACCGGAGGATAGCCCACCGATCGCCCAAAATTGTGGATCTTTCAGTGTGTGGTAACGGGATTGTACGATGCGAACCAATTCCTGTCCCAGAAATGTGGCGACTTTGCCGTGCTTGCCATCAATGTATTGCGGATCCCAGAGGGCGCTACTGCCACGGAAATCATTGCCATCGGGGGTAATGACGATCGACGGAGGCAATTTTTTCTGACTGTATAAATCATGCAACACCGAGGTTAAGCGGGCTTTATCTTCGTAGTCCCGTTCGGTGCCATGGCCGCCGTGGAGCAAAATGATGACGGGATAAGCGGTCTTTTGAGTGGCATCATAGCCCGGTGGCAAAACAACGCCATATTTTCGAACCTGGCCGAGCGATCGGCTCATGACAGATTCCACCTTGAAGGTCAGATTTGTGTTGAGTTCTGCAGCTGGTGGATCTAACTGAGGCGCTCCGGCCACAAAAACATACCAACTTCCCACACCCATCAGACTAATAACTGCGGTAGTGGAGCCAATGATGAGGGGTTTGAAATGCATAAGCATTTGTAATGACGCGAGTGTGATGATGCGAGGGAGCAACTAGCAGTGAAGTTGGCGAACGAAAAGGGCTGCTGGTCACAGGAGACATAAGAAAAGGCTGAAGACCACCCATTTCCAAGACTCAGTAACTTGCGCATCACTATAGGGTTTTAAATTGTCACTCTCGTTGTAGAAGCGTGTCATCGGTATGACGGCTCTACGTTATTCACAGGCGTCAGAACTTTTACAGGTGTCGGAATTAGGGTTTACGGGATTTGCGCGGGGTGCCCCAGGATTTTGGGAGCCATGGCCCACTTGTCCACCAAGGCCAGAGCAAAGCTGTGCTAACCATGCCGATCGCCACCGTCAGCGCAAAGACAAATCCAAAGGGCATGGGAATCGATGCCAAACCCAAAAACTTCAGCGTAATCGGCTCGGCGTTTTGCATGGCAATCACGGCTATGACGATCGTCCAGAGAGCCACGATCGAACTGAAGATGACGGTTATGGTGTGTCTGATAGGGGGTTTCATTGTTTCCTCAGGCGCAAAAGTGACAATGGCATTTGGCCAACGATCCGTCACAACTCCTAGCAAAATGACCTGTCGCAGTAAAGGGACGCTCAAGCTGAACGTCCCTCGTATCCTAGGCGATGGATAGGTTCACCAACAAATGGCTCGCTGACAATGGTTGACCCAGAATCGGACTAGGCTTGGATTTGATGGATCAGGTTTTCCATGAACTGGCCCATTTGAGTCAGCTTCTCAGCACTGTTGGTTTCCAAATAAACCCGAATCAACGGCTCTGTGCCGGAGGGACGCAGCAGCACCCAGCTTCCTTCGGAGAGGTAGAGCTTGATGCCGTCTTTACGACCCACTTCCTTCACGGCAACGCCAGCCACTTCGCTGGGAGGATTGGCGGTAAAGGCTTTGAGAACTGCTTCCTTGTGCTCATTGGTCAAGTGCAGATCCAGACGGTTGTTATAGAGTGGGCCATCGGCATCGGCGATCGCTTCTGCCACCAATTGGCTGAGGGCTTTGCCTTCGTAGGCGATCGCTTCCGCCACCAGCATGTCCGCCAGAATGCCATCCTTTTCGGGAATGTGGCCGATCACACTCAGACCACCGGATTCTTCTCCGCCGATCAGCACGGTGGTTTCCCGCATTTGCTGACCCACGTACTTAAAGCCCACCGCCGTTTCGATCAGCTCCAAACCGTACTTGTTGGCCAAGTTATCCAACAGGTGGGTGGTGGCGACGGTGCGCACGATCGCGCCCTTTTTGCCCTTGTTCTTCATCAAGTGGCGGGCCAGCAGCAGCAAAATCGTATTCGGCGTCAGGTAATTGCCTTGCTCGTCAATGACGCCAAAGCGATCGCTATCTCCATCCGTGGCCAGCCCCAGATCAGCTTGGTCTTGCTTGACAGCAGCAATTAATTCGCCCAACAGTTCCGGCTTGGGTTCCGGCATCCCGCCCCCAAACAGCACATCGCGATGGGTGTGGAAGGATTCCACGTCACAGCCACAGTGTTGCAAGACCTCATCCAAGTAGCCCCGCGAGGTGGAGTAAAGCGCATCGTACTTCACCTTGAGCTTGGCAGCACGGATCCGCTCCACATCCAGGATCGAGTACAGGAAGGTTAGGTAATCCGGTTTGGGGTCAAAGGTAGAAATTTGGCTGCTATTTTTGCCCGTGGGCGGTGCATCGGAGGCAGTGTCTAACGCTGCGACGATCGTATCCGTAATATCCGTTGTTGCAGGCCCTGCGTAGTCGGGAATGTACTTGATGCCGCAGTAGGGTGCTGGGTTATGGCTAGCTGTGAACATCAACGCCCCCGCCGAGTTGAGGTGCTTAGCGTTGTAGGCAATCACCGGAGTGGGGCAATCGCGATCGACAATTTTCACCGTCCAACCCAAATCCGCCAGCACATTGGCCGAGGTATAGGCAAACTGATCGGCCAAAAACCGGGGATCATAGCAAACCAGGACAGGACGATCTTTGGAGTAAGCCTTTTCCAAATAGGTCGCGATCGCCCGGGTCACTTTACAGACATTGCTGAAGGTGAAATCGTCAGCAATAATGCCGCGCCAGCCATCCGTCCCAAATTTGATTGGGGGATTCGTTCCAAAATTTATCCCAGTACCCATGGCGTCACCAATGCTCTCAATATTTTGTTTCTAATCGTAACCAGTGAATGGATCGCAGTAGAAAAGAATCGAAACAGAGTAACTGCGGTTTAGACGCTTGAATTGGACGGGTGGAGCCCTGTCCTAGGCGTAGCAGCCCGATCGATCCTCTGCATCCTTCTTGTTTCAGGGTAAGCTTAGGATGAACTTGCCTGAAGTCTCCGCTAACACCGGATTGCAAGAGATTGCGATGAGTTCTAGCCTTGATCCCAATGGGGAATCTTGCTGTTGCTCTCATCACATTTTCCTGTGACATCGTTTCTAGATTACCTCGTTGGGTTTCATTGGAGAGGGGAGATATGAAACTGCGATCGCTGTTTATTGCTGGTTGCGCCTTATTCTTTTGGGGACTCTTAAATTTCGTGGCTCCCAGTGCCTTGGCCTTGACCCAAGTGGCGCTGTCTGATCTGACCTACCATGTTTGCCCACCGGATCAGGCAGAGGGAGCGATTACCAGCGGTGGGGTGGCCCGTCCGGCGAACTGTTTTATCATCACAGGCAAAGCTAACAACACCTCTGGCAAAACGGTGGTCAATGCGGATGTCTTCGGTCGAATTTACGATGCCAATGGCGATGCAATTCTTCGTAACCGCTCCAGACTGGGATCCGTAGATGAATTTCCGCCGGGAATCAGCAGCTTTGAAATTCGCGTCTCGGTGCCGGATAGCCAACCTGAACCCCTAAAGCTGGAACAGTTCAAAGCGGCTGGTTTTACAGGGAAAGTGCGTCGTTAGCCATCCCTAGGGGCCGTTGTCATTAGGTTCTTTGGGCTGCACCCTGCTGTGCGGGTTGCTTTGTTGGTGGGTTGCTTTATTGTTACTGATCGGTGTTTACCGATCGGGGTTTGCCGATCTCTGTCTGAATATTGCTTTATAGATGGTTATGTCGAACAAGCGCTGGTTTCGAGTTGTTTTCCAATTGCGGGGTTCAGTGTTGCCCTTGGTCCTGCCCCGATCGCTGCTGTGTGGCTTTGTTGCCTTAGTGGTTGCCTGGATTTATCAGGACTTTAAACCCATTGCACTCCCGTTGAAAGATAGCCTGATTCCTAGTATCGTTCTCGGCTTGCTTCTCGTATTTCGGACAAACACCGCCTACGATCGCTTCTGGGAAGGTCGCAAATGCTGGGGAACGATCATCATCAGCGCCCGTAACCTCGGTCGCCATATCTGGGTTGGAGTAGAGGAACACAGTCGGATCGATCGCCAGGAAAAAGTTGCCGCGCTCCAGCTCCTACCCGCCTTCGCGATCGCGACGCAACAGCACCTGCGCCAAGAACCGATGGGGATGGTCTTGGCTCCCTACCTTGCGCGGGAGCAATTGGCAATGATGGGTAGCAGTGACAATGTGCCTCTCGAAATCACCTTTTGGCTGGGGGGGTATTTGCAAACTCAGTATCAAAAGGGCCATCTGAACGAACATCGTCTGAATGTCATGACGGCTCACTTGGATAGTCTAGTCGGCGCTCTGAGCGGCTGTGAACGGATTCTGAGAACGCCTATTCCCTTGGCCTATGCCATTCATCTGAAGCAACTTTTATTAATTTATTGCTTAGTGTTGCCGTTCCAAATGGTGAAAGACTTGGGCTGGCTAGTGGCTCCGGTGGTGATCATTATTAGCTTCACCCTGTTGGGGATTGAAGAAATTGGCCTCGAAATTGAAAACCCCTTTGGGAAGGATGCCAATGACCTGCCCTTGGAAAATTTCTGTTCGACGATCAAGCGCAATGTGATGGATTTAACCCGATTTTCGTCCCCTCACTGGGCTCCGATTGCTTGGGAAGACGCTTCCGTCGAGTCGCTGAAATAAATCAGTCATCTTTCTGAGTAGTTCCTGCTTCTCCCTGCCAACAATAGGGTTTGCCAACGATACCTAGAGTTGTGCGATCGTGGCTAGGAGGATTGGTGTATGAAAATTGGGATGTTGCTGAAAAATTTAACAGTCTTCCGCAATGCTTGGATTGCTGGGCGAAAACAGCGTGATGAGCAACAGATCCAAGAGTTCGATCGGTTGATTCGATCGCAAATTGCAGATTTAGATCGTTGGGTGGACAATCGGTTCCCCCTTTCTATCCATCCTCCCCTCGATCGGTCGTGATCGGGATGTAATCTCCCTGATTCAGCAGTCGCATGACCGATTCACCAAAAGTGCGTAAGAACCCAAAGCCACGGTCAGCCATTAACACCACATCGGCATCGGACGGGAGTAACCGAGCGACCGGACATATTAAACCAGTGTCCTTTGTTCACGTATTGCTTCCCATTTCTTCTTAAATCAATTCTCTAAACCTCCTCTAGTCACGAGTTTTAGCCGTTGAATATAAGGGGAATGCTGTGCAATACCGCATCTTTGACCACCGATTTAATAATACCCGTTGCATCTGCCATAACCGCACCGTACTGCTGGCTTGCACCACGATCCGAAAGCCCAAGGGTACGGTTCGTCCCCGATACACCACCCTCACCCAGATCACACAGAAACAGTTCCACAATAGCGTTGTATCCAAGCTCGGATACAACCGTTGAGCGCCCCATTGGGCCAGGGCTTGACCCACCAATGCCTGATGCACCGCAGCCAATTCAATCCGCCGATTGCCCAGACACCGCCGAAACCGCCATTGGCTCGATTGCGCTGGCGTGGCGCGGCTGGGAACATTCACCCCAAAACCGCTCGGATGAACCTTCTCGCTCTGAATCATACCGACCATCATCCAGCATAAGGTCTGGAGGTGACGGATACTCACCAGACGATGCCGCATTGACGTAGATCGATTTGCAGCGCATCATACAGATGAGTTGTTGGAGTCATTTTGGTTGGCTTAGTTGTGTGCTAACTCCTGGCCTAAACCAGACTCCAATGCCCGTCCCGCTTTCGTTTCACTCCGCAATACTTTTGTCAGTTAGGTCACCCCCCTTAGTCTTGTATGAAATACTGTCGGTTGATTTTGTCTTGGATCACAGTGGGTGGCCATACTGCTCTTTCCCTTGCCTCTGGCTTCTCCCTTGGCCTCGCCAGCCAGCCCTCGGCCTCGGCCCAGCCGGTCCAAATTGCCCAAACGCGTCAATCTGCGGCCTGCCGAAACGAGCAATATGCCTATAGCTTTACTCAATGGACGCGCTTGCAGTGGCACTCGACGGCTCCGACCTCAGAAGATTTACCCCAGTTGCAGGCCATGCTCCAGAGGGCTGAGGCCACGCCCCAGATGACTCAGCTGGCGATTGATCGCCTCACCGATCCCTATCTCGTAACGCGCAACCCCACCCTACTGAGATGGATCGACCAAACCCCAGCCTCCCAGAGAGGGCAGTGGCTAGCCTTGGTCGATCGCCTGGTGGGTTTGGCCCAGAGTCTGCCCCCCGGCTATAACTACGCCCAGAGCCGTGCCTTTGTCACAGCGGCCCAAGCCTATCACCAACTGGGTCAACGACAGCGCAGCCAGCCGTTGCTCCAGCAGACCAACAAAACCCTGGCTGGCATTACTCTGCCACCGCTCCAGGCAGAGGTGCAGTGGCGCTTGGCGGGGGTTTGGTTTGACCTGGGCCAACCCGCCGAGGGGAATGCGCGGTTGGCGGCGATCGCCCCCCTCTTCCAAGCGAATCCCAAAGCGGGCCGTCCAAGCAACAGAAAACCCAGCACCCTCCCCCTCAGTGGCGACTCCCGCCGACTGTGGTTGCAGTTCATCGATGATGCCCTACAACGCCAGCAGCTCGACTTTGCCGCCGCCCTGGCTCGCGATGTTCAGCCGGTCACCCTGCGCAGTGAGCAGCAGTTCCGCATTGCAGCGGCCTACTTACGAAGGAAACAGAATCAACCGGCGATCGCCCTGTTCAACCAGGCCCTCGCTTCGCTGGGCAATGCCCCCCGCCAGAACCCAGGCCAGAATCCAGAGCCAACTCCAGAGGCAATTGCCACCCAAGGCATCATCCAGTTTGTCCAGGCAGGCGGCGTCACCACAGCAACCCAAGCAGCTCGACAACTGTCCCAGGCTCCGGCGCAGATGCGGGCGCAGATGTGGTTGGCGATCGCCGGAGAAGCCCGCCAACAAAAACGCCCCCAGGAAACGGCTCCAGCGATCGCTCAGCTCATTGCCGCCGGACGCCAGGGCCAACAGCAAAAGTTCAATACCCCCTATGGATTCAACGGATTTCAGGTTACAGGTGGTAGTGGTTGGGGGCAAAGCCTCTATCGACTGAGCCAGGTTGAAGGCTATCAATCAGAGTTCATTCAGTTGATTGAGCAACTTAAGATTCAGGCGGAAGCAGCGGAATTTTTGATTGCCATGGCGGTGGAAGCCCAACAGTTTGACCGAGCCCAGCAACTCATTCCGAGTCCCTTAGTCTTTCGTAACGAAGCGGGCACGTTTGATGTGCAAGCGTCGTGGCGACTGTGGGTGGCCGTTGCCGCCGCTCGGGCAGGAAAACCGCAGCAGCTCATCGCCCTGGGTGAGCAGGCGATGAGTCAATTGAAGACACCCCCCGTACAACCCATCAACTTTTTTAGCCCACCTGAATTTATCAGGCAAGATCCTCCCTTTGTGGAAGTCATTGATATGGCTATTGGTTCTCAACCGCCAGAGTATGATGTCTTGGTGGCGATTCAGGTCTTACATCAGCAGGGGCAATCTGCCGCTGCCCGACCGCTAGCCCAGGCTCTAGCGGACCGCCTAGCAGTTATCGCAGAACAGCGTCTCAGTTCAGGTGTAGAGGTGCCGTTGGGGAGACTGATTTCCAACGAGCATTTCCCCTTGGCCTGGTTCGGAGGGGTGGAACAATTTCTTCGCCTCCAGGATCAACCTGAAAGTGCCGCTCGCCTCGCGGCCTTGCAGATCACCTATCTCCAACAAATTACCAATCCAGAACTGCGGGCTCAAGAAATGGCTAAGCAAATGGTCTTGAATACCTCAGTTCCTGACTTAGCGGCGGAGATTTCCCGCTTCGTTGCTCAAGCGAAGGCCGCAGGAGTCGCGGACCAGCCTAGCATCGCCCAAAGAATTGTCGAAGCAGCCATTGTTGCAGGCAAACCGGAACTCGCTGCTGATTGGCAGGCCCAGGCAGGACTATCGCTCCAGGCCCAGGCAGAGCTTTGGTCCACGCAGACTACTATATACACCTATAGCGCTGATTCAGTCACCCTGTTACGCAGTCTAGATAAGGCCCTGAGCCTCTATCAGCAAGACTCCGCGACGACTAGACCCCTCGATAATCAACGGGCATCCCAGTGGATTGGCATCTATCTTCGCTTTGGCAAGCTGGCGAAGGCGCGGCAGATCGTTGAGCTAATGAGTGATTCCAATATGGCGAGGCAGTGGGCTGTTCGGCTCGATTGTCTCGGTTAGCTCTGGCTTGAAACCCAAAGACCAAGTGATCCAGTATTCAGTTGCCAGATCCTGATCATTCAGTAATTGGGCTAAATGTGGGCTTGAAAGAGTTCTACGCCGATTCCAATGGTGTTACTGTCAGTAATCCTCGATTGTGAAATGTCAATTACATTGGCCAAATTTTTTAATTGAAAGTAGACGTCAGATCTTCAGAAATGAGATCGCGAAAATGAGATCAGAATGAGACAAAGATAACGTGGATCAGAAGTAGCATTGCTGTACTAGCCGACTGGACTAAAATCGGACTAAACCTGAAGTAGTGCAGTGAGTCAGAATCGCGCCATGGCGTGAATGGGTAAACCTGAAAATGGGACAATGCCGCAGGACTTCTGCAGTGACACACAGTTATCCCAGCGCTAGGAGTCAGATCAGAGCTTCTTTTTGAAGCCGTGTGAGATCGCTCAAGCTAACTCAGGGCGGTGTTTTTGCTGTGCTAGCCATTGCATAATCATTCAAGCAAAATTAATTCGAAGAATGGCTAGATGACTTGAATGGCATCGGGCTAAATTTCAGCTGCTGCAGAATCCAAATACTACTCAAGATCAGTAGGACAGGCGTGAGCCAATTGCCCCAGCGGGTGTAGAGCGTTTGGGTTTGGCGACGGTGAATGGTTGCTCGGTGCACGGTAAATTCGTGGTCTGCCGATCGCCAGAGGATTCGACCGTGGGGATTAATGACGCCGGAATACCCAGTATTGGTTGCCCGCACGATCCAGCGATCGGTTTCGATCGCCCGCATCAGATCGTGGGCTTGGTGTTGCGCCATGAGCACGGAACTGTAGGGATCTAAATTGGACGCGGTGATTAAAAATTGTGCGCCCCCTTGGACTTGATCCCGAAAGAGTTCTGGAAAGGCGGACTCATAGCAAATCCCGATCGCGGCATTGCCAAAGGGTGTGACAAAGCGTTGATGGGCGGCTCCGGCCAGTAAATAACTGCGAATCGGTGACAGACGACCGATAAATTTGCCCAGGATCTCTTCAAAGGGTAAAGATTCGCCTAACGGCACAACTTTTACCTTATCGTACTGGCTCTGAATCTGCCCCTGGGGATTAAGCATGAGCATTGCCTGGGTTGTCCGATCGCCGCGCTGACCAAAGGAACCGAGCACTAAGGGCACTTGGCGATCGGACAGCACCTGATCCAAAACGCTCGGAGATCGGTCTTGCCATTCAAAGGGCATTGCGGCTTCCGACGTGATGATCAGATTAGCTCCTTGATCCGCCAAAATTCGATAGCCCAGAGAGTAATTATGTAGTCCTTGCTGAATTCCTTGGGGCGATAGTTTGATGCGGGTTGGGACATTGCCTTGAACGATTCCGACAGACAGTGCCGTATTCGGAGATGCCTCCAAAGGTTGGAAAGACAGCCCTAACCCGATCGCGTGGCTGATGAGGAGTAGCCCGATCGCGCGCAGGAATTTGGTTTTTGTCTGCGATCGGGAGTTCCATGCCAACAGCCAGGATATCCAGGGTTTAGAATTTCCTGCTAACCAAGCTTCAGCCAGTAACCCATTTACTGCCACGATCGCGGCTGTCACGGCCATCGGCCCCGCCAGTTGCCCCAAGTGCAGAATCACAGGATTGCCGGGACTTTGGGTATAGGCCAGGGTCGTCCAATCGAGGGGACTATGATTCCGCAGCGTTTCCAGGGCACACCAGAGGGCTGTTCCAGCCAAGACCCGAAGGCCCGTAGGAAACTGCTGCCGCCCCATCCAGGCCATTGCCCCAGCCCAAACCAGTACCGTCGCCACGCCCCAACCTGTAATGAAGAGCCAGATTACGGTGACGATCGCTACACTAGTCCCCCAGGACAGTCCCAGCCAAGTTAATGGATGCAAACCCGTAATCCAAAACAGAGAAATGCCGTGGTAGGCAAAGCCCCATAATGCTGCAACCTTCCAACGACCCTGCACTGCCAAGACCCAGAGCGGGGCCAAGGCGATCCAAGCGATCGGCCAGAGGTTGAGCGGCGCAGGGGCCAAACTCATCAGTAATCCTGCCAAGAGCGCGAGGCCCATGGGCTTGAGCCAAACTCGGGTCTGGAACGACAGCGGTTTTCCTTCCGAAGTCCGGTCTAGCGGTATCTGACGCCCCATTACGATCGAGTCTCCAAATTTTTTGCTAGGCGATGGAGTCCCCCCGCATCGGTCATGGTTTCAAAGCGATGGCTGGTTTTGCTGCATGTGACCGTGTAGCCCAGCCGTTCAAACAACTTACGAGCGGGAATGTTCTGGTAAGTCACGTCGGTGCAAATGTGCTGACAGCCGAGGTCTTGGGCTTCTAGTTCCGTATCTTGCAGCAGGGCCGAGCCAAGGCCACGATTGCGAAACTCCGGTGCAATGCAGAGGCTCAAGACAAAATAGTCATCCCGATCGACCTCTTGCTTAATGCGACTCAGGTCAGCCAAATTCACTAAAATTCTAGGCACACGGGTGACGGGCAAAAGGTGGGCCATAATGCCCTGCACATTTTCCTCCAGCTTCCGTTTAAGGTCACCGGGATAGCCCAGAATCAGACCCGCTGCCCGATCGTTGACTTCAATAATTTGCGTATGTTCATAGCTAAAGGCATGGTTTGGCTCAGCAAATGCCTGGTGGAGGGTTGCCTGAGCTTTTTCCGGGGTGGAAGCAAAGACATAACTAAACAGCCCCTTGCCAGCGGAAAAGAGTAAATCTGCGCCCCAAGCCGTATCACTAATCTCGGCAGGCCGCACGGTAATTGCTTCAACCGGAAACTGTAAACCCATAGGTGCTATCCTACCGCACGCGGTTTTCGCTCGGGGATGGTGATTGGAGAAAATTCTAGGGGAAGGGGTAGAAGGGTAGAGGGGGCGTTTTTTGTAACTGGGTTTTGGCTGCTGGTGGAATTGTTCTAGAGTGGTGAAAATGCCGATCGTGGGAATCACGATTTATTTTTGGCTGATTTCTGTCCTGTTTTTTCCTTGTCCTGCCTTGCTATGTCCCAGCTTCCTCCTGATTCCTCCAATGCGATCGATCCGACCCAAGGCTTACCGGAACGGTTGATTAAACATGCGGTGAAATATGCTGATCATCGATCGGTCGATCGGGATGCCTTGACGCCGATGATGCGGCATTATGCGGACATGAAGGATCAGTATCCCCAGGCGTTGCTGCTCTATCGGGTGGGGGATTTTTTTGAGACCTTCTTTCAGGATGCGGTGACGATCGCGCGGGAACTGGAACTGGTGCTCACTAGCAAAGATGGTGGCAAGGAAGTGGGGCGCGTTCCTCTGGCTGGCATTCCCCACCATGCCCTCGATCGCTACTGTGCCCAATTGGTGGAAAAGGGCTTCGCGATCGCGGTCTGTGATCAAGTCGAAGATCCCGCAGAGGCCCAGGGCACACTGGTACGGCGGGAAGTGACGCGGGTAATTACGCCGGGAACCTTGCTGGAAGAGGGGATGCTGAATGCGCGGCGCAATAATTTCCTGGCTGCCGTCGTCGTGGCGAATCAGCATTGGGGCTTGGCCTACGCTGATATTTCCACCGGAGAATTTTTTACCACCCAATCCACTGGGCTAGAACAACTGACCCACGAATTGCAACGGCTACAACCGGCGGAGGTGCTCTATCCCACCAATGCCCCTGATCTGGTCGGCCTGCTGCGACCGGGCGAAAGAAGCGAACAGTTGCCCAGTTGCCTGCCGTCGCAATTTTGCTACACCCTGCGGCCCCAGAGTGGCTTTGTGCAGGCAGAGGCCCGCAATCGACTGCTGCAACGGTTCCGCGTACGATCGCTGGAGGCCATGGGCTGCGAAACGTTACCCCTAGCAGTGCGGGCGGCGGGGGGGCTACTGGACTATTTGGAAAGCACGTCGGAACGGCAGTGGGAAGCGGGGCAAGCCCAGGTACAGGTGCCGCTGCAATTGCTGGCCACCTATACGCTGACGGAATTTCTGGTGCTGGATGGCTCGACCCGGCGCAATTTGGAAATTACCCAAACCCAGCGGGATGGCACCTTCCATGGCTCCCTGCTCTGGGCCCTCGATCGCACAATTACGCCCATGGGATCCCGTGCCCTGCGGCGCTGGCTCCAGCAACCGCTCCTCGATCGCTTAGGGATTGCTGCACGGCAGGACACGATTCGGGAGCTGGTGGACGACGGCATCCTGCGGGAGGATATCCAAAAGCTACTGCGACAAATTTATGACCTGGAACGGCTGGCGGGACGGGCGGGCTCCGGCACAGCCACACCGCGCGATCTCGTCGCTCTAGCGGATTCCCTGGAAAAGCTGCCTGCCCTAGCCGCCCTCGTGGCCCAGGCCCGATCGCCCTACCTGCAAGTCCTGCAAACGGTGCCGCCGATCCTGGAAGAACTGGCTCACCTCCTGCGGAGTCATCTCGTGGAAAAACCGCCCCTGAGCTTGACGGAAGGCGGGCTAATTCGGCCTGGGGTGAATTTGGAACTGGACGATCGGCGGCAACAGGTGGAACAGGATCAGCAGTGGATTTCCAGTCTGGAACTGACCGAGCGGGAAAAAACGGGGATTTCCACCCTCAAGGTGGGCTACAACAAAACCTTTGGCTATTACCTCAGCATCTCCCGCAGCAAGGCCGACCAGGTACCGCCGGACTACATCCGCAAGCAGACCTTGACCAACGAGGAGCGCTACATTACTCCGGATCTCAAGGAATGCGAGAACCGCTTACTCACTGCTAAGGAAGAATTGGGTCGTTTAGAATACGACATTTTCGTTGGGTTGCGATCGCAGGTGGGGGAACAGGCGGAGGAAATTCGGCAGGTGGCGCGATCCGTGGCGGCGGCGGATGTGCTGGCCGGACTTGCCGAAGTTGCAGTGTATCAAGGCTATTGCTGCCCGGACATGACCGACGATCGCACCCTGATGATCCAAGCAGGTCGCCATCCGGTGGTGGAGCAGTCCTTACCCGCTGGCTTTTTTGTCCCCAATTCCACCACTTTAGGACAGGTTACGGAGCCAAGCCCAACAGCCCAAAAGTCGCAGAAATCTCCGCCAGCAGCCACAGCACCGGATTTAATCATCCTGACGGGGCCGAATGCCAGCGGCAAATCCTGCTATCTGCGGCAGGTGGGCTTGATTCAGCTGATGGCGCAGGTGGGCAGTTTTGTTCCAGCCAAATCAGCACGGCTGGGCCTGTGCGATCGCATTTTTACCCGGGTGGGAGCGGTGGATGACCTGGCAACGGGGCAATCAACCTTTATGGTGGAAATGAATGAGACGGCCAATATTTTGAACCATGCCAGCGATCGCTCCCTGGTGCTGCTGGATGAAATTGGCCGGGGCACGGCGACGTTTGACGGCCTGTCGATCGCCTGGGCGGTGGCGGAATATCTGGCCCAGGAAATTACGGCCCGAACGATTTTTGCCACCCATTACCACGAGTTGAATGAGCTAGCGTCTATCCTACCCAACGTGGCCAATTATCAGGTCACTGTAAAGGAACTGCCCGATCAAATTGTCTTTCTGCATCAGGTTCAGCCGGGGGGGGCCGATCGCTCCTACGGCATTGAGGCGGGACGCTTAGCCGGGTTGCCGCCGTCGGTGATTGCCCGCGCCAAACAGGTGATGGGACAGATTGAACAACACAGCAAAATTGCCGTTGGCTTACGTCAGGGGCATGATTCCCAGATCCCTGCGCCTAGGGCGACCCGATCCCGCAAATCCACAATTAAACCGAGCGATCGCGTCGATCGGGTCTCTGACACCGCTGCCCCGGACTATCAACTGGATATTTTTGGCAATTGAGCGGAGGGAAAGATCTTCGATCGTCTCCCGTGACCGAACCCCTAAGGGATTTGCAAAGAAATAATATCCCCTCTTCATTCCCCTACACTCCTACCCTTTTACTCTCCTACCCCTACCCAATTGGGATTTTATTGATGCGCTGTTCCCTAATACCTCCTAGATGTGTTATCGATAGTCCGATCGATGATCTACAGGAAACAACTGGGCGAGGTGTTCTAGCGGATTTGTCCGATCGAGGAATTTTTCGGCATCCTGGAACGACATTGGCTTTGAGAAAAGATAGCCTTGACCGTACTCGCACTTCAGCATCTTCAACTGTGCTAATTGCTTTGTGGTTTCCACCCCTTCCGCAATCACTTCCATTCCTAGATTCCAAGCCAGGGTAATAATCGTGCGGACGAGTTCCAGCTTTTCCCCATCAATGTCTACCCGGCTGATGAAGGAACGATCGATCTTCAACACATCCATCGGGAAGCGGTAGAGATAGCCTAGGGAGGAATAGCCCGTGCCGAAGTCATCCACTGATAGCTTGACGCCCATGGCCTTCAGCCTTGACAGCGTATCCATCGCAGATGCTGTATTTTCCATGATGGCTGTCTCGGTGATTTCCAGTTTGAGACAGGCGGGGGGAAGTCCCGACTCTTGCAGAACTTCGTTAATCATCTCAATGACCCCAGTTTGGGAGAACTGGCGGCTAGAGAGATTGACACTCACTGAAAGTGGCTGATGGTGGGGATATTGGGTTTGCCAGCGGCCCAGTTGACGGCAGGCTTCCCGTAGGATCCAGTGGCCCATGGGAATAATCAGTCCGGTTTCTTCTGCTAAGGGAATAAATTGAGCTGGGGAAATCAAGCCTCGATCGGGATGCTGCCACCGAATTAAGGCTTCAAACCCCGCTACCCGCCCAGTGGTGAGGGAGACGATCGGTTGATAGTAAACCTGAAACTCTTCCCGCTCGATCGCCCGCCGTAGGTCATTTTCCAGTTGCATCAAGGCCATCACATGGCTGTGCATCTCTGTATCAAACACCTCATGGCAGGCTTTACCCAGAGCCTTAGCACGATACATCGCAATATCGGCTCCCCGCAGCAGATCTTCAGTGTGCTCAAAGTTGGTCGTGCTGAGGGCAATCCCAATACTGACGGTCGTAAACACTTCATGGCCATTCAGTAGGAACGATCGACCCAATTCTTGATGAATCCGTTCCGCGACTTGATGGGCCGATTCCACGCCCTGAATATTATCCAACAGAATGGTAAACTCATCCCCCCCCAGCCGTGCGACCAGATCGGTCTTCTTCACACAGCCCTCGAGGCGACGGGCAATCTCAATCAGCAACTGATCGCCAACTATATGCCCAAGACTATCGTTGATCACCTTAAAGCGATCGAGATCCAAAAAGAGCACCGCAAATAGATAGTTTGGATCAGCATCCCGACGGGCCACAACTTGGGCCAGACGCTCCATAAACATCAAGCGATTGGATAATCCAGTCAGCGAATCATAGAAGGCGTTACGGCGTAGCTGATTTTCTGCCTCCTTCCGTTCGGTGACTTCCCGCATGACTGAGACAAAATGAGTCACTTGTCCATGCTCGTTGCGAATGGGCACCATATTGCTATCTGCCCAAAAACAGCTGTGATCCTTGCGATGTAACAAGAGTTCCGCTTTGACAGATTCCAGTTGAACCATAGCGGTTCGGACACGATTCACTTCCTCCCAATCGGTCTCTGGTCCGATTAGGATTTTGGGCGTTTTCCCAATCACATCGGCAGCCCGATGGCCTGTCACCTTCAGGAACGCTTCGTTGACATAGACGATCCGTAAATCCAGCGGATCATCTCCAGTTTCACATTGGGTGATCATGACAATTTCATTGGCATTGACCACAACGGACTCTAGTAATCGCAAATATTCTTCCAGCCATTTGCGTTCGGTAATATCGGTGACGGTGATTAAGTTACCGATCGTTTGACCATTACTATCATAGAGCAGCGTTGAATTGACCTCCGCCCAAAATTGTCGCCCATCCTTCCGACGCAGTTGTCCTTCCTTCCATTCACATCGGTTGGTCGGAACTTGATCGGGCGTGGTACAGAAATAGAGCCAGCCCTCAATCATAGACAGGAATTTTTGGGCTGATTGCCCCACCATATCTGCGGGAGAAAAGCCCACTAGCTTCGCAATTCTGGAATTAACGTGAAGAATCTGATTATCCAGATCAGTTACGATAATGCCATCATTCAGATTTTCTAGGACTGTTCTTAATAGCCAATCATTTTCACTTTTAACTGGCAAACCCAGTGTTTCCGAGTGACTTCTCCATCTTTCAGTCGCCATGGGTGGTTCCTTTCGTGCACCAGTTAAAATTTATCAATGAAATTTAGATTCACAGACTTTTACGCAAGATACTTTATGCAAAAGATTATGCAAAAGATGGAGCATAAAGTCTTTCGGTAGATTGACAGAAACGATCGTGGTGACCTTCCAGTAGAAACCTTGAAGGTTCACATTTCCTACACCGATCGTAGGTAGATTCAGAAAAACTAAATCAGAACAAAATCGTAACGTTGAACTTATCATTAAACATAAACTCAACCTATTTTGTTGTAATTTAATCTTTACCTTCTTGGACATTTAGAGCCAATTTCCGGAGAAGGTGAGTAAGCTTCTCTATAAAAGATAGTTTACCCAAACCCCAAAAAGAAGTTAATACAGTTACTTCTGTCAATGCAAATGCCAAAGATAATTTTTTGGTAGCAATTTTGTAGCAATTAGGTGGACTCGATCCATGTCTAGGACTGTAAAAATATCAGAAGTTAGCAGTGCCTAACATAGGGTGAAAGTATCTGAGGCAACAGTAAAAGTATCTTCAGCAATAGTAATGACAATTGATTCAGATTAGGTTCAAATAGGCAGCTGAATGGTGCTTGATCTCAGGATTCAGGATAACAAATTTCAGATCTAAGAAGATCGGAAACCTTGATCCCGAACCTCTACCTAATTTCCATAGCTTAGTATGCCCTCAACCTCACCAGAGTATAATCAGCGAAAACCCTGCCTTTAGTAATTTTTAAAATAACGCAGGAGAATCCGTAAATTTACGGATAGAACAGATAACGGGGATTGATTACAGCGCTACCAACCCTGCTCCTACGGTGTCAACCCCGTCCCACAAGCTAGTTTTACAAGTTTTTCAACCTAGTTTGGGTCAGACTGTCTCCGGGATAATACTACCCAAGGATAAAACTAGATAGGGCTAAATTAGGAAAGTGTTCCGCATTAAAAAAGCATCTCATAGGCATGTTATCTGATCTTGCGTAGAAGCTTCTTGCATAGAAGATCATCGGCAGGACTTCCTAATTTAGCTTGCTTCTTCGTGGAGAGAACAATCCCTCACAAAATTGTGAATGAATTCTGCGATCGTGGCTGAATGGGCTTGGGGTAAGTTGTGGCCCGCTTCGGGTAGACAAATGAGTTGCGCATTGGGAATGCGATCGGCGTAGGTTTGGCAGTGCCAAAGGGGAATCGTATCATCGCGATCGCCCGCAATCACAACCGTGGGTGCCTGAATCTGATGAATGACTTGTTCTACCGTATCTACAGCGTCTTCTGGCCGCAGGCGATCGAGTAAAAACGAGCGAGCTGCGGGTTGGGCTTGGAGTTCCTTTCTAGCCCAACTAATCGTTGTCATAGCTTTTTGTTGATTGATCAATCCTGCAATGGGACGTAACCCTGCTAGCACCCAGTCCACCACTGGATGGGGCCACAGAAGCGGTCGTAGGTGGTTATAACGACCACAAAATTCATCATCTCGAATCCCCGCAGGAGCAGCTAAAAACAGTCCTTTCACCGCTTGGGGATAGGCGATCGCGTAGGCTGCTGCCACCCACCCGCCAAAGGAATGGCCCAGGATATAACAAGGATCAAGGGATAGCTGGTCAATAACTTGGTGGACAAACTGAATTTCCTTGGCAATGTCGTAACGAATAGCGGGCTTTCCCGACTCACCAAAGCCGAGTAAGTCTAAGGCGATACAGCGAAAGTGGGAAGATAGCTTTTCCATGGTCGGAATCCAACAGGAGCGATCGCCCAAAAAACCATGGAGCATCAAGAGAGGTGGGCCTTCTCCCTTCGCTAAATAGGCGGCAGGCTGTTGTGTAGGTTGGCCGGGTTCCACTTCCATTTCAATGGAGAGCACCTGGGACTGTAGGGGGGGATTCCGTAAATTTTCTAGCATTTCAAATTAATTGACTTGTTTAGAGAATTTGTCTATCTGTCTTTAGATGGATTTGAGTTGCCGACTCAGTCAGTATGTTTGACGAGTCTGTGGCGAAAATGTTGAGCGCTTTACGAAGAAGTTATAAACTTTTTGCAATGAAAATGCTACTACTT
Organism: Alkalinema pantanalense CENA528; assembly: GCF_050753345.1. NCBI lineage: Bacteria > Bacillati > Cyanobacteriota > Cyanophyceae > Leptolyngbyales > Leptolyngbyaceae > Alkalinema > Alkalinema pantanalense. The sequence goes on from NZ_JBLZFX010000014.1 coordinate 27,297, forward strand.
ACGTAGATTGGGCATACTGTTCTTATACCAATCCAGTACTTTTAATTACTGATGCCGAAGGTTCGATCTCGCTAGACAAAATCAATTGAAAAGTACGGTATTTGATTCGGCATTCTTGGGAATTTGTCCCTCCTTTACCCGGTACCTCTCGTAGGAGAACTTATCAAATGTCTGTAAAAAGTGCTACTCGATTTCTGAGCGCAGTTGCTCAAGATCAGGGGATACGCGATCGGTTTATCGCAGTTCAATCTCCAGATGAGTTTATTCAAATTTCCCATCAACTCGGCTACAGCTTTACGACTTCTGAATTGAAAAAAGTAGTGAGTCGCCGTAGCCGAGGAGTAGCCATTCGCCGTCAAACCGGAATTTGGCCCTGGTTGCGAACCGTTAATTGGATCGATCGTCCAGCCTACGCTTAATTCACTTAAATGCGCTGTATTACACTGGCAGATTCTCTGGTGAACAGATTATCTACGCATTGAATCTACGCATTGGATCTACGCAGTGGTAGGTTCGGCTACACACCAGCGGGTTGAGCGACTTGTGCCCGTAGGCGATCGATGTATTCATGGACATTGTCGGTATTGAGCCGATAGCTGAGTGGATAGGCAATCAGACGAGCCGTGGTATGAAACAAGGTCTCGATTTCAATTAACCCGTTTTCCCGGAGAGTATTGCCTGTCGCTACCAAATCCACGATCGCCTCAGACATGCCGGTAATTGGCCCCAGTTCCACAGAGCCATGGAGATAAACAATCTCCACGGGTAAGTCTAAGCTTTCAAAATACTCGCGGGCACAGTGGACAAACTTAGAGGCTACACGCCCATGCATCGGTAATTCCAGGGGCGATCGATAGGGACTGTCTTTTTTGACGGCTACGGACATGCGGCAGCCCCCAAACCTAAGATCCACCACATGGGCTACGTTGGGAGTTTGTTCCCGTAACACGTCGTAGCCCACGATGCCCAGTTGAGCTTGTCCATATTCAACATAAACCGGAACATCGCCATTGCGCACGAGTAAAGCACGAGCGGTTCCTGTTGGATCCTCAATTTGTAATTGGCGGCATCCGGGCTCTAGGAAGGCGCTGAAGTCTAGGCCGACGGATTTGAGCAGTCGAATACTCTCTTTGAGAAGTTCGCCTTTGGCTAGCGCAATGGTGAGCATAGAGGAAAATTAGGGTGTAGGGTATAGAAAATGATCCTAGCCTAAGATGAGAATTCTGCTGGTAGATGACGAAGCGGAAATGGCGGAACCGCTGAGTCGTATGTTGGAAAAAGAAGGATATCAGGTTGAAGTGGCCTATGATGGCGATCGAGGCGATCGATTAGCGATGCAAGGTCAGTATGATTTACTGATTTTGGATTGGATGTTGCCCCAAAAGTCGGGGCTAGAAATTTGTCAGCATGTGCGATCGCGGGGGGATGTGACGCCAGTATTATTCCTAACGGCGAAGGATACGATCGACGATCGCGTGGAAGGTTTGGATGCGGGGGCGGATGATTATTTAGTCAAGCCCTTTGAGTTGCGGGAGTTGTTGGCACGGGTTCGGGCACTCTTGCGACGGCCTCCGGCGATCGTGGAATCTGTGCCAGTAACGGCTCTCCCCACCACATTCAGCGTTGACGGTTTAGAGTTAAACGTGCAAAATCAACTGGCCTCTCGCAATGGTCGATCGATCGAACTTTCGGAAAAAGAAACGCAGTTGCTAGCCTACTTGATGGAGTCACCCAACCAGTTGCTGACCCATGAGCAAATTTCCCAACATCTTTGGGCTGCGGATGAAAAGCCTGCCAGCAATGCATTGGCTGCACAAATTCGATTGCTACGACGAAAAATTGAAGCACCCGGTGAAGACTCCTTGATTCATACGGTATATGGTAAAGGCTATCGATTTGGCAATCTTCTGGAAGATTAAAGACAACGCTAATTACGATCAAGCTTGCAGTGATTGCTTTGGCAGTTCAAATAGAATGTAGCCGAAAAAGCTGCTTACCAAGTTATTGGAGTCTTTAGAGGGTTTCACTCTACCTTGACAACAATGACCGGAGTAATTGCGTGAGGTGCCGTGCGTTTTTGCGCGATCAAGAGGCTGCGATCGTTGGCTCAGCGAAGAGTGAGCAAAATTGATTGACTAATGCTACAAATCCGATCCCCCTAGCCTCCTTAAAAAAGGAAGAACTGAAAAAGTAGAGACCATTAATGGGATTGCGGGAAAATCTGATGATTCTCTCAAATGCTCCCTTATTAAGGAGGAATTGGGTCACTATGGGTTGCAATCACAAATTGATTTGGTATGACGGCGGTATGTTGCGGTTGTATGTTGCATAAGTTCTACCCTGGGATGGGCTATGGAGCAGTATTGCTCAGAGACCCGTTTCTTGCATTGCTAGCATCTTTTGTATGGCTAGTATCAGTTGGGTCGCTCAATTGAGGAAGATCATCTACGGCGAAGATTAACGGAGGTTAGGCTACGGAGCTTTAAGATTTTGCCGATCGTTGGCTTATCAATCCGGATTTGGGCAAGATTAGGGTGTATCAAATTGCGTTAATTACGAATTTACCGCTGGGTTGCACCGCATAGATGCAAGTCAGTACAGCGGAGCTGTGGTGGGAGGAGAGGAATCAAATGGTGGTAGCAGCGGAAATGTCGAAATCCTTACAATCTGGACGATCGATCGTACAAGTCAGCATGCTGTCAGTTTTGCTGAGTTTCCTGACGATCGGGTGTGGAAGTCCTGTAGGTTCCAGTGGGCAGTCTTCTGCGCAAGGCAACCTGTCCAGTTATTCCAGCAATCCTAGCGATTCCAAGAATCCCAACGGTACCTCCCAGATCCCCGCTACCAGTCAAAAAGGGCAGGAGTCTACTGAAGCGACCAATTCAGCGGAGGCCAATCCAGAAAGCTCTACGAAAGCCGCTAAGATGGTAGCCCAGGCAGGGTCTTCCCAGTCCACTAAAGCCACGATCGACGACTTTATTCCCGCAGGCTGGCAATTGTCGCAACAAATTTCAGGGGATTTGAATGGCGATCGTCGCTCCGATGCAGTGCTGAAGCTTTCGAAGGATGGACAGTTTGATTTAATTGTTTTACTTGCAACTTCTTCCGGTTGGCAACAGCTAGCCCATGCGCCGAATCTGCTCTTCTGTGGGGGCTGCGCGGGACCGTTGGGCACCAATCAGGGAGGCCATATCCGTATCGAAATCGAGGAGGATGTGTTGCTGGTGAAACAAATTGCAGGCAGCCGAGGTGCCGTGGAAATCGTGCATCGCTTCTGGATCGATCGTCCCTCTGGCCAATTGGTTCTGATTGGTGAAGATGTCAATCCCTACGATCGGGCTAACGGAAATGAAATTCGAGATAGTCGTAACTTCCTAACGGGTAAACGAATTGTTGAGGAATACCGAGGTAATCCAGACGGGGGCGGCAAGCAACTCATCCGCACGCAAAACTTAGCCGTATCACGTCAATTACAGCCGATCGACGCGATCGACATTGAGCAAGTGCGTAGCAGTGCTCCAGAACTCCCTGCTGATTAATGGTTGATCCAAAAATTGTTCCTTCTAAGAATCGCTTTGCAATATCCTATGCTGTCCGACGGGAGAGAGTTTCATTCTGTATGAATCATCAAAAAAACATTCAGTCTGTTATTCGACTCACCTTAATTAGCAGCATTGTCAGTTGCATGGGTCTGCTGACGATGGGTTGTGCTCGACCACAATTACTAAACCCATCCCCTACGATCGCGGCTACTATTCCAACACTGCCTCCGTCTCCCGAATCCATCCCCGAATCTACCCAGACTTCTACGCCCCAAAAACTTACGCTTCAAGGGGTTCCCCTTCCCTACATGCCCAATACTAAATTGTTTGGGATTCTTTCTAAGGGCTGTGAACGAGTGGATTTAGCAACCTGGCAGCATCCGACGAGAGAGGTGATGATTCAGCGAGGTGTAGAAATTATTGCCGTGCAATTGTGTAACGATCGAACTTATCCGGTTTTTTATGTCAATTTTCCCTACGCTCCCCACGGTCAAACCAAAGACTATTTTGATCCTTTGTATGCTGAGATGAAATCAGCCAATGGCGGTTGGCCCTTTGCCTTTGTTTCAATGAAAGATCAGACGATCGTGCAAATTTCGCCCAGTCAGGATGGTGCGATTCAAATGGAGTTCGATCAGTTTTAAATTGGGTTGTAACTGCGCTTGGATGCCCGGTTCACCGTCTAAAATTGCCTCATGTTGCTCCAATCCTCTCATCTACTATGACTTCCAACGCTCCAAAATCCAATTCCTTCAGAATCGCAGGTCTGCTTTTAGCGGGTTGTCTTGGGTTAATTACCGTGGGTTGTGGGACAGGGACGGGGTCTAATCCTGCTTCTAGCAGTCCAGAACCGACACCCACGACGACGGAAACCCGTGGTAATACGACGGAATCCCCTTCAGCAACGCCGGAGAATGCCCAAAGTTCCCAAAATACCCCGACCAAAATTGCCACAGCAAAAATCGCTGAGGGGAACTACTGGCTAGGCCATACGGATGAAGGCTTGGAAGTGCAGGGCGATCGCTATCGATATTATTCCGAAGGGGGCGAACAACCCTGGCGATCGCTGGATAGTTTACAGGCGGTTCAAGCGGGTGTAGTTTACGATGGCCGGGTCTACTGGTGTCTTGCGTCCATGAAGCCGAAGGGGAGCATTGCAAGCTGTTCTGAGCAAGGGTGGGTCACGAAATCGACGAGCACCTCGACCCGGCCCATGCCACCGTCTGGGGCGAACCGTGCATTGTTATTTTCCTGTATGACGGAGAATGGCAAAGAGATTTTGCTCTATGAAACCGACTCCACGATCGAGTATTCCTTTGGGCGTCCTGATGAGACACCAGAATTAGAGCTTCAGGTTCCGCGCGATCGGGCTTCAACTTGGCAATGGAAAGGGGTGGGACGGTGGATGAGTTATGCGGTGGATGTGCCTAATGGTGATACGACGTATAGCGTGTTTTGGGGCGTCGATCGATTATCTGAAACTCGCGATATTGATGCTGGAGTGAATTTAAAGAGCAACAGTAAACTAGCTGCAACGGTAAACTGTGTGGGCAAAGTGACCAGCAACTTGCAAGGGGTTAAACTTCAACCTAGACAAGATTAATTTTATTAATTGATTCGTTAGTGATCAATTGTTCCTGCTATCGTTATTGGAAGTGGTGTTTGGACTATGTCGGTAAGATTTAAATCAATCAAGTTTGCATTGGTCTTTCTGTCGATCGTAGCAATGGGTGGAGGATTGCCGATCTCAGCCCCGTTCGGAATCTCTCCCGCAACTGCGCAAACATCTGATGCCCGGAAAGCAGAGGCCGATCGTTTATTACAACAAGCGATCAAGCAATTTGAGGCTGAACAGTATGATATGGCTTTACAGTCTTCTCAAGCAGCGCTAGCTATCTATAACAAAATTCAAGATCGTGAGGCGATCGGAGAAGCAATTCGCCACATTGGACGGGCATATTATGGTCTCAAGGATCATGCTAAAGCTTTTGAGTTTTTCCAAAAGAGTCTTTCGATCGCTCGTGAGGTCAAAAACTTGCGGGGTGAAGGAAGAACGTTAAATAATTTAGGAGTACTCTACGAAGCCCAAAAGAATCCTGATAAGGCAATTGAATTTTATAAGCAAAGCGTTGAAGTTTCTCAAAAAGCAGCCGATCGAGAAAGTCTAGCAATTGCGCTAAATAACCTTGGATTAATCTATCAGGTACAGTCAGATTTCAACCAAGCTCAGAGTTACTTTCAGAGAAGCTTAGCCATTGGGCGGGAATTAAGAGATCGTAGGATGGAAGCCGACACCTTAATCTATTTAGGTGATTTATATGCAGGTTGGCCTGACCAGATTTCCCAAGCGATCGGATACTATCAACAAAGTTTGCCTATTCTAACAATACTTCAGAGACGGAAAAACGAAGCCGATGTCCTATCAGGGTTGGGAATTGTTTACTACAAGCTGAAAGATTATCAAAAATCAATTGAGTTCCATCAGCAAAGCTTGGCAATTTACATTGAGCTAAAGAGGCAAGGTAGCATTGCTAATACCCTGCGCAACCTTGGTATTGCCTATGAAGTTATGAAACAAAAGGAACAAGCAGTAGAGTATTACCAACGAAGTTTAAAAGTTGCCCAAGACGCTATAGATAAAGTGAATGAAGCGAAGACGTTTAGAACTTTAGGGATTTTTTATCAATCTTCAGATTTTGGCAAAGCCTATAATGCTTTTCAAAGTAGCCTTAAGCTATGGCGCGAGTTGAAAAATCGCCAGCAAGAAGCCAACACGTTACTTCAGATGGGAGACTTTTTTGCATTGTGGCGCAGTAACTGTTCTCGGGCGATCGATGAAGCTTACACGCCTAGTTTGCCGATTTTTCGTGAATTGCGCGATCGTGGGAGTGAAGCCCGCGCCTTAGCAGGGATTGGTCAATGCTATGCCGATGAACATGCAGGCAATGAAAAAGCCTTTGAAGTTTTAAATCAAGGGTTAACGCTTGCCCGTGAAGTCAACGATCGTTGGACGGAAGGTCGAATTTTAACGTCGTTGGGCAAGTCCTATCAGTCATTGGATGAACGAAAAAATAACCGATGGAAAAGCGGAATGTTATCCACTGATTTTAGTCAATCCCCAGAGTCGATCGAACAGGCAACTAAAGCACTACGCTACTCGCAACAAGGGCTGAAAATTGCCCAAGACGTTAAAAACCGTTGGGGGGAAGCTCTCGCCTTGGCCAACTTGGGCCGAACCTATGGTGTGCTAGGAGAACATCAAAAAGCGATCGATAGCCAAAAGCAACGGTTAATCATTACTCGCGAATACCAAGACACCACCGCAGAAGCGGAAACTCTGAACTTGTTGGGACGTCTCTATGCTGCCCGTGGCGAATTTTCTACGGCGATCGTGTACCATCAAGCGGCCCTTGACATTTATCGAGCACGGCAGAAACGCTACGAAGATTCTTTAAGGAAGTCAAATTTATCTGTCAATCTGCTCTACGAATATCGTGAATCATTAATGTATCTAGGCGATACTTATCAACAAAGTAGAGATTACCAAAAAGCGATTCAAGCTTATGAAGAAGCATTAGATCTGAAAAATAAAAAAGGATCTGGCTATGGTGGCAGCTTTGAGGTCGCAATTCGGCGTAAGATGGGTTACACATTTTTGCGTGCTAATCAACTAGCCCAAGCTGAAACTGCATTTCGGGATATTTTGACTTATGATGAAGACTTTAGAATTGCTGTTGGTTATGGTTCTTCGTCTAAGCCAGCAACAGATTCTGAAAGAATTAACATGGCTGAGTTACAAGCATCTGATTATCGAGAACTCCAAAAGATTTTAGTTCTGCAAAATCGTGTTGAAGATGCGTTGGAAGTTGCAGAAGAAGCCAGAGCAAAAGTCCTTGTAGAACTGCTGTTTGCACGGATGCAAGGGCGTCAAGTTCCTGATTTTAAGACCCTGCCAAAACCGCTAAAGTTAACTGAAATTCGTCAAATTGCTAAAACGCAAAATTCCACATTGGTGCAGTATTCATTGATTGATACAGAGCAATTATATATTTGGGTGATTAAACCCAATGGAGACATCAAATTCCAGATTTCAAAATTGGCAAAAACAGCGTCGATCGAACAACTGGTTGCAGAAAGCCGAGGTTCGATCGCGGTGATTTCCACGGTACCAACGACACCACGATCGACCACCCAGCCAGAAACCGATCTCCAACGACTCTATCAAGCCCTTGTCGCGCCGATCTCCGCTGATTTGCCCACCGATCCGAGTCAACGGGTCACCTTCCTGCCCCAAGGCGAACTCTTTTTTGTCCCATTCCCCGCTCTGAAAGATGAACAGGGACGCTACTTAATTGAAAAACATACTCTCTCCACTGCCCCGTCCATCCAAACCCTGCAACTGACCCGTGAACAAGCCAAAAAAGCTCAGGTAAAAGGGACTCCTTTGGTTGTTGGTGATCCCAAAATGCCGATCTTTGAAGGGGCTCCCTTGACGAATCTACCGGGTGCCCGCCAAGAGGCGATCGCCATTGCCAAATTGCTGAACACCCAACCGCTGATCGGAGAACAAGCCACAAAATCCACGGTTCTCAATCAAATGAAATCGGCTTCGATTATCCACTTAGCAACCCATGGCTTACTGAACCAAAACAAAGACAAAGTTCCAGGCGCGATCGCTCTTGCACCCAGCGGCTCAGACAACGGCTTTCTGACCTCCAGCGAAATTTTTGATCTTAAGTTAACGGCTCACTTAGCGGTACTGAGTGCCTGCGACACGGGACGGGGAGACATCAAAGGCGATGGCGTAATTGGCTTGTCCCGATCGCTGATTGCGGCTGGGGTGCCCAGTGTTGTGGTTTCCCTATGGGCCGTTAACGATAATTCCACCAGTGTGTTTATGGATCATTTCTATCGCCATCTCACCACCAATCCCAACAAAGCCCAAGCCCTACGACAAGCAATGCTGGACACCATGAAGCAATATCCCAAACCCAGGGACTGGGCAGCCTTTACCCTAGTCGGAGAAAGCGATCGGTTGTAAGTACAAGCCGATCTTGAGGATCGTAGGTGTAGGTTTCGCAATTTTCGAAGATAGGATTGCATGAGTGACTAGAACTGGGAGATAGAAACTTGGGGCGTAATGCGATCGTGCTTACTGAGGTCAGGGTGCCATTCCAGAAGATGAACTTTAACCGCTTGTAGACGGCAGACCACTGAAAAATCAGTTGAAAAATCAGTGACTGAGATACTTACAGAGAGAGCTTTATGATAAATCCTAAAAAACTGCTCCCCTTGACCTTGTTTGTTCTCCTAGGAGCCTGTAGTGCGAATCCTACAAAAGCCTCGGATTCCACAGCCAATAATGTTCCTGGAAAAGATTCTGCGCAGAATTCAGCTAAGACTACACAACTGGCTGATGCGAGTCGTGCTGGGAACGATCGCAGCCAGCCAATTCCCACCGTCTGTGCCCGTGACGATGGTAGAGGGTTCGTCTCAGACTTTATCCGGCAACAGGTGGTGCGGGATGCTTACACTGCTAACGAAGTGGAAATACGCGACTATGACAATCCCGATCTCATCATCGAAACGATTTCTAAGGATCGCTACGATGATTTTCGGATCGGTCAGATCGATATGAGCTATGTCTATCGCGATGCAGCCACCCGCAATCTAAGTCCTGAGGAGCAATTGAAGACTCGGGTGAAAACCGACTTTCGGCAGGTCGATCGCAATACCTTTCGGGTGGATTATGTGAAGGCGGAGTGGGTGGATGATGGAGAAGAGGGCAGCTTTGGCCGCACCTATGGCGCGCCGGGGGCTTATATTTTTGAACATCGGAATGGCTGCTGGCAGTTGACCCAGGAATTACGATCGACTTCGCAAGCGGATTCGCAAGCCACATCACAAGCCAATTCAGCCCCTACGTCTAGCTCCAACACTCAGTCCGATCTGCAAGCCATCCTGTACAAAAATATGCCCTATGCAGACTTACGATCGACCGTTTTACAGCAGGGTTGGACACCTCTACCCAGTCCCGACTGTAAGGAAAATGTTGGAGGAGCGGCGACGGTCTGTGATGAAATTCCGGAGATGAATTCCTGTAGTGGCGATGGTTACTGCTTGATGTATTTTGAAGATCGAAGCAGTGGCAAAAAAATGTCTGTCACGACCTATGGGCCTTATCGTGCGTGGAATGCTACCGATAGCCGAGAGAAAGCAGCCTTAGGGGTTGTTAATTGGGGAATTAAGTAAACCTTAGAATTCAGCACATTGATAGTGTTTGCATTAATAGTGTTTACATTAATCTGATACCCAAAGCAGATTAGGATTATTGAAATCTTACTCGTTGAATAGGACTCTAACTATGTATTTCCAAAAACAATCAGCTCAATGGCTTCTCAAGATGGTTTCCCATGGAACGTTAGCAATTGCACTGCTGTTGGGAAGCACCAATCTCGCAACGGCAGAAACTAGAAGCCAGTCCGTCGATCGCGTAACGGATTGGCTGTTCAACAATGTCAATCCTGAATTAAACCGCCGTAAACTGCGATCGAATGAGCAGGGATATATTCGGGAATGGCAAGCTATTCGGGAAGTGGTTGAGCAGGGCTTACGGTACGAAAAATCGAGCCCAAACGACGCCTGTGGAACGCCGGATTGGTACTATCCAAACAAGGATGAAGCCTTGAAAGAACGGCTTGCCGATGCCATTTTTTATAGCCGCTATCCCCAACGGCAGGGCAAACCCATTCATCCCAACGATCGCACCGCAGTGCAGGAATGGCTCAAACTCAAACGGGCAATGAATGTGGCCTATTGCTAACGATCGCACCGCCATTCTGCGTTATTGTTGAAAAGTCTGGAATCGTGATTGGGTATTCGTTTGGGTTAGTGTCCTATGCCGAAATACGTCTTGTTTGGATCCTATTGTGAAAACGTAGTAGAGCGCCGTGCGCCTTACCGAGAAGCCCATTTAGCGGGACTTAATCAACAAAAGGAATCCGGTGTTTTGATTACCCTCGGCCCCACCCAGGATTTAACCCAAGTGTTTGGCATTTACGACGCGCCCGATGAAGCCACCGTGCGTCAACTAGTGGAGTCTGACCCCTACTGGCAAAACGGTATTTGGACAGCCTATGAAGTCAAAGAATGGATTCAGGCGATCGGGTAATTGCTCGCAATGATCGACCTAAAAAATGACAATACCCCCTTGGCTATCTATAGGACAGTCAGATAAACCCAATGAGTCAGCATTTTTGAATTAAGTTTCTTTCTGGCGTAACGTTTGGAGCATTTGGGGAGTAAAGGGATTTTGACCTGCTTTGAGGCTGTCGATCCAAGCTTGCCGTTTGATTTTACGATCGTCGTCATTTGTCCAGTCTACAAATGCTTGTAAATCTTCGATCGCGCCAGTAACATCGCCTGTCAAAGCACGAGCCACCCCGCGATTTTGCCGATAATCGCCATTGCTTGGAGAAGCCTTTACAGACTTTTCGCAGGCATTCATGGCCTGATCCGCATAGCCTAGTAAGCTACCCGTCCAGCAGAGATAGGCCCAGGAATCGCGAATATTGAAAATGGGAGGATTTAAGGCTTCCGCTTGCTGAATGACTTCGATTGCAGGAAGGATATTATTTCCCCGTATTTGCCTAAATGCTTGATCGATGAGACCGATCGCGTGGAATAGCCGAACTTCTTCTGCGGGCACATAGGGTAAATCTGGATTCAGTTTCACAGCGGCTTGAAATTTTTCTAGCGCAGGTTTGACTTGCCCCTGTTGAGCTAGAGTTTGCGCTTCATCAACAAGTCGTGAAGCTTGGGCTTGCTGGAGTAAACGTTGGGCTTCCTGTGTGGGATTGAGGGATAACTCTGGGTTGAGTTGTACCGCTTTCTGCAAATGCTCGATCGCGGTTTGTAGGCGTTCCTCTGAAGCTGCAGTTTGAGCTTCTGTAATGAGGCGTTCCGCTTGACCTTGATTGGCAAAGCGTTGAGCTTCTCGATCGGGATCCAGTTGCAATTTGGGGTCGAGTTGTCGGGCTTTGCGAAAGAGTTGCACGGCTGCTGGAGTATTGTCCTCAAATGCCATCACTTGACCCGCCGCAATCAAAGCCTGGGGTTGAGTTTGGCAGGCTTCGAGTTCTAGGAGTCGTTTGGGATGGGAAACCAGATAGTCCTGCAAAAGTGTGCAGCCCTTGGTAATCAACGCTTTTGAATCCGTTAAATCAGAAATATTCCATAAATAGGCTGCGTTCTCTACAACGAAGCTCAACATTTTGTTATCTGGACTAAAGGCAATTGACAATAAGTTTCCTTCAACTTTAAGGGTTGTCAGTAGCGTCCCATCTTGCTTCCAGAGTTTGATAGTGTTGTCTCTAGCGATCGTAGCAACTTGATTTCCGTCTGAGCTAAAAGCAACTTGAACAATAAACGATGCATGCCCTTTGAGCGTGGTAAGTAATTTACCATCTCGATTCCAAAGTTTAGCAACCTTATCATAACTAGTCGTCACAATCGTCTCACCATTCGGACTAAATCCTGCATCGATGATCTCACTGGAATTTTGCAATTTTGTAATTAAGCTGCCATCCTGTCGCCAGAGTTTGGCTTCATTGCTCCGAACCGATAGAACTTCCTGTAACGTGGGACTGATGCGACTGTAGTCATTCCACTCGATCGGGCCTTGGAACGTTTTTAATTTTGTTCCCTCCAAATTCCACAGAATGAGCTTCTGATCTTGTCGGCTGAGCGAGGCAAGGGTTTGACCATCAAGACTAAATTTCAAATTATCCGTAGGAGAGGGTAACTGGGGAAAGGCACGAACTAAGCTGCCATCCGTACGCCATAACGTAATAATGTTTTGAGCACTCAACAGCGCGTAGAACTGTCCCGCTGGACTAAAGCTATTGTCGTTATACTCCTGATTAATGGGTATGGTTTTAATCAAGGTTCCATCCGGTTTCCAGCGTGTAATTGCGCCTTGCTCAAACAGAAAGATATCTCCTCCTGCGCCAAACCGAATGCTACCTAGCAGGGATGAACTTCCAGAAAGAGAGGTTAGTAAAGGAGAATGGAGTCGCCAGAGGCGGGCTGTCCCATCAGAACTGGTTGAAGTCAGTGTTTGACTGTCGGGACTGAAGTTGACGTCAGTGAGTTCATCGTTATGGCCTCGCAGCGTTTGCAAAAAAGTACCATCTGTTTTCCATAACTTGATGGTTTTATCACTACTACCAGATGCTAACATTTGGCCGTTGGGGCTAAATTTGACTGTTAAAATGCCTTTACTATGTCCTGTTAAAGTTTTAATGAGTGTCCCATCTGATTTCCATAACTTAATGGTTTTATCTCCGCTGCCGGATGCAAGTGTTTTTCCATCGGAGCTAAAGCTGACTGACCAAACTTCTTGACGATGGCCCCGCAATGTTTTCAGCAAAGTACCATCCGTGTTCCATAGCTTGAGGGTTCTATCACTACTCGCGGTCGCTATGTATTTACCATCTGGGCTAAAAGCGACTCTATTGACTTGGTCATAATGCCCAACTAAGGTTTTCAGGAGTTTGCCCTCGTGGTTCCAGAGTTTGACGGTATTATCGTAGCTGGAACTGGCAAGGGTCTGGCCATCGGGACTAAATACGACATAGGTGACTACATCTTGGTGCCCCTTAAGGGTACGTAGTAGTTTCCCTGAACGATCCCACAGCTTAACGGTGCTGTCCGTACCGCTAGTAGCCAAGGTTTGGCCATCGGGACTGAAGGCAACACTCCAAACATAGCTGCGGCTATTTTGAAAGGTTTTGAGCAACGTGCCATCCCGTCGCCACAGTTTGACGGTGCGATCGTCACTGGCAGTCGCGATCGTTTGACCATCAGGGCTAAAACTGGCCTGCCTCACATAATCACTATGTCCTTCTAGGCGATTTTGTTCCTTGACGGCGTACACGGCTTCTTGCAAAGTTCTGATGGCCTGCTCTTTCGTTGCAGGTTCAACATCACTCACCTGTTGGAGTTTCTGGCCTAGTTTGATCGCAGCAATCAAGGCTTCAATCTCTTGGTTAGAGGCTAGATAGGCATCTACCGAGGTACTGAGAGCCAGCATTTGTCCAGTTTCAGCTTCAAGTTGTCGCTGTTTTGCTTGCTGATATTGGGTAAAGGCCACCAACGCTAACCCGATCGCACCAATAAAGCCGATCGTGGATACCATGCGGGCTTGGCGTTGACGCTGAGTTTCTGCTTGGCCACTGGCAAGAATATATTGCGTTTGTAATGGGGTTGGTTTCGGCTCCCGTTCTAGTCCCTGACTGAGCCAACGATCGGCAGTTTTGAGATCATTACCCCGGAGTAAAAAGCTATCATCCCGACGATGTTGCTCCCATTCAATGGCTCGGACTAATAACCGGGTATGGGCACGGATATAGTCCAAATCAGTATCAATGACCGTAATGAGATCTTGAAAAGCACGATCGAAATCATCACTTTCTCGACAGAATAACCAATTATGTTTTTGCAGCATGGGATGTACAGGCTGCATATCAAAATCATCGCGCCACAAGATCGGAACCAAGCGTTTATTGTGCTGGACAGCATGGTCAATCTCTTGGCGACAAACTTTTGAGGTGACTGAATCTGGACTAATCACGAAGACAAATGTATCGGCAGCTTCAATGCCTCGCTCAATTTCTCGCCACCAGTCAGCAGCTAGAGGAATATCTTCCCAGTCAACCCAAGTATTGCGATTGTTTTGAACCAAAGCATTGTGCAGCGTTTTGACAAATTCCTTATCCTTGCGTGAATAGGAAATAAACACATCTGCCATACAAATGTCCTCGGGGGCAAGAGGATGCTGGTATCTTCATCAGCATAATTGCTTTTCCGGAGAATCATTCATTGCAAAAATTGTTTGTGCGCTTTACCTTGCCAGTTGTGTGATACGTCCGGCAGCCGATCATTTTTTGAGTCAGTACAGTTTTTGAGTAGGCACAGTTTTTGAGTAGATGTGGTTTCAACCACCTGCCTCGAGAGCGGTAGGATTGGAAGGGTTCATGTTTAAACGTAGTCTCCATTGCACCTTCGATCGCCGTTTCCTTTCCCACCGATGAGCCAAATCCAGCGTATTGTCATCACCCCCGGTCAACTTCAGCCGCCCACCCTTCACCTCACCCAAGACCAAACCCATTACCTCACCCGTGTCCTACGGCTGCAACCCACCGATCGCTTCATTGCCATGACTGGACAGGGAGACAACTGGCTAGCCCAACTGGAACAACCCGGTCTTGCAACGCTGCTAGAACCGTTGGCGGTGCGATCGGAATTGCCCGTCACTGTCACCCTGGCCTTGGCCTTGCCGAAGGGAAATGCCTTCGATGAGGTGGTGCGTCAAGTGACGGAACTGGGCGTCAGCCGCATTGTGCCAATTCTCAGCGACCGCACTCTACTCCAACCCAGTGCCAACAAGCTCGATCGCTGGCGCAAAATAGCCCAGGAAGCCGCTGAACAGTCGGAACGGGCGATTGTACCGACGATCGCTGAGCCAATGGCCTGGAAGCAGCATTTACAGGCTGTCCAGGCACAGCCCCCCGGATCCCATTTCCTCTGCTGGGGACGGGGTAACTCGCCCCATTTGATGACCCCATTACAGGGTGGATCCGATGCCCAAAAGCGAGCTGACCTGGTGATCGCGATCGGGCCAGAGGGGGGATGGACAAACGCTGAGGTCGAACAGGGTGTCCAAGCTGGTTATCAAACCGTTTCCCTGGGGCCGCGTATCCTGCGGGCGGTAACGGCTCCCGTCGTGGCCATGGCAATCATTTCCGCCATTTTTGAGAAATAATGCACAATTAAAAGCAAGAGTCAATTCCATGGTAATCATGAAAGATACCCTTGATTGACTTTTATTGACATCATTTGCTTGTCAATTAGTTTTTCGTCAATTAGTTTTTCGTCAATTAGTTTTTCGTCAATTAGTTTTTCGCCAATTAGTTTTTCGCCAATTAGTGCATTCTTTTGCAGCGTTATTGTTTTTCCATAGGATCTTGAATCTTAAGTAGTCTGTGAATCTTGAATTTTGAACTGTGAATTATGTCTACTAATCCCCAAGTTCTCCTCGATCAAGTGGCCCAAGCCTTTGAGCAGCAGGATTATCGCACTGCCACCCAGATCCTTAAACAACTCTGGCAGGCCCATCCCGAAAATCCTTGGGTGCAACTTTATCGAGCACGCCTATATGAAGTTGGGGGAAATTTGGACGCAGCGACCCAAGTCTATAAGCAACTGCTACAAACTATCACCATCCCAAAAATTATTACCCAAGCACGGCAGGGCTTACAACGGGTTGATGACCTTGAAAAAGCTTACCGGAAAACCGAGATCGCCCAAGTGACGGCAGCCCCTGACCAAGCGGAACCCGGAATTTTAGTCCTAGAAGCGATCGAACTAGAACAACGTCAAGAAGCCGCGAAAACCCTCAGTCGAATTATTGGCATTGACGTTTACACGGCGCGGGTACACATTCCCAACCGGGGTTGGCGCATCTATCGCATGGGGCCGATCGGTGAAATGGCTTTTTATGGCAAGCAATTACAGGAAAATGGATTACCGGCCTTTTGGGTTCCGGTGAGTTCTCTGGAAAAGTTGCAAATATTCCAAGTGCACTACATTCAGGATTACGATCCCCAAGCCGTTGTGATTTGCCAAAATAGCGAAGGTCAGATCGGCAATCTCACCTTTAACTGGTCAGAAGTGAGTCAACTGGTGGAAGGCCATTTGCCCATTTTTGAGCAAGTATTAGAAACGGATATTTTACGCAAAGGCAGCGAACGACAGCGCAAGTCTGAGACCCAAGACTTCGTTTTAGTTTGTGATTTACATTTATCTCAGCGCAATTGTATTCTACGTTTTTGCGATCGCACCTATGATTTCCACCAAGGCGTTGACTTTACTCCTAATCATAGCGATGTCCAAACGACTCTCCGGATTCACTGGAATGCGTTGTTGAATTTCCTCAAACAGCAATCTTTGGAAAAACCCATCTACAAAGATTTCACCCCTTTTGCAGAAACCGCGATCGAATTTCCCCATCTCCTCAAACAATTAGATCCTAAGTTCTACCTAATGGGTCAGGATGATAGTCCCTGGAATCCTGCTTTTCACATCTATAGCAGCCTAGCCTTCTTTCGGGATCGCTGCTAGGGCTTCCTGAATGACTTCAATGCCTGCCCCTGGAATGCAGGATTTTTCGGTTAAGATCCGTTTCCAACTACGGCTTCCGGGCTGACCGTTGAAGAGCAGTAGCATGTGGCGTGTGATGGAATTGAGCTTGCGGCCCGAGGCAGTCCAGTGATCAATATAGGGCAGCATGGCCTCCACCACTTCCTGCCGGGTTAACGGTGGCGTCGTCTCGCCCCAAAACTCTGCATCCACCGTTGCAAATAAGTAGGGGTTGTCATAGGCCGCGCGGCCTATCATCACCGCATCGATGTGCTGGAGTTGTGCCTTGGCTTGCACTAAGGTTATGATTCCTCCGTTAATTTCGATCGTCAGGTTAGGAAATTCCCGTTTCAAGCGGTAAACCTCTTCATAGCGCAGGGGCGGAACATCACGATTTTCCTTCGGGCTTAATCCCTTCAGCCATGCCTTTCTTGCATGGACGCTAAAGCGCGTACACCCTGTCGCTGCCACAGTTTTAACAAAACTCACCATGTCTTCGTAGCTATCCCGATCGTCTACGCCAATGCGATGTTTGATCGTCACCGGAATCTTGGTTGCAGCCATCATTGCTGCCACACAGTCCGCCACCCGCTCCGGTTGCAGCATCAAGCAAGCCCCAAAATTGCCATCTTGGACGCGGCTACTCGGACAACCCACATTCAGGTTAATTTCGTCATAGCCCCAGTCTTCGGCAATCTGGGCACATTTCGCCAAATCCGTAGGCCGATCGCCCCCCACTTGCAACGCGATCGGGTGTTCCTCCGGCGCATAGCCTATTAATCGGTCTAGATCTCCATGCAAAATCGCCTGACTCGTGACCATTTCCGTATACAGCAGCGTCCGTCGGGTAATCAGCCGCATGAAATATCGAAAATGCCGATCGGTACGATCCATCATGGGCGCAACACTCAACGGATAGGGAAATTGATCTGCCGTCAAAGTCGTCATGGCAAAAAGTTAGGTTCGGGAATGATAGTGGTTTTAGAATATGAAATGGTTAAACAACAAAGTTAAGCAATACAAAAGTTACTCATCAAAAAAACGAAGTCAGCAAACTAAAAATAACGAAATATTCTTAACGGAATAACAGTCTATCTACAGGATGGTCTATCTATGCTAGCGATTCAAGCGAACGATCGAGGTCAACGATCGAGGTTAATTATCTTTCCGTTTAGAGAGATATTTTGCTAAAAAGGGTGCAATTCCTTCAAACAGTTGCTCTGGATATTCTTCATGTAATCCCAAGGAACCCGGCATCCTTAAAATCTGCACCCCACCAAAATGGGCTACGACTTCTGCCTCCGCACGGGATTTGGGCGGCATATTTTCGCCAATGACTAGTAATACGGGAATCCGACGCCCTTGGAAATAGGCCAGCCAATCCTGACTCGATCGCACCGGATCAAGGGCACCTGTGACAAACGCAGCCGAGGCAAACCGTGCTCCTTTGACCTTGGTAATTTTGAATTTCTCCTGAAGTACCGCTGGGGTAATCCGGGCGCGATCGGCGTAGACATGTCGCCGCATCATAAAGTTGAGGAAAAATTTGGCGGTGTTGAGGCGATAGAGTAATTGTCCCAGGAGCGGCAGATTAATCAACCCCTGTAGTAATTTAAACCAAGCACGCTTAGTCTCACCCATCATCGTCGGTAATGGCCCCCGCCACGTTGGAGCTGCCAGCACCACCCAAGACCAAGGATTTGGTTCCATGCGGGCTAGCTCCATGACATAGCCCGCAGCATGACCAGCCGCAATGACCACGATCGGTTCTTGGAAGGTTTCTTGGACAAAGTTGCGCAACAGGGATTGATAGAGTTTGGGGGTGTATTTCACCTTGGGTCGATCGCTGGATCCAAATCCAACCCAATCAAGTAGATAAACCTGATATTTTTCTGCCAGCAGTTCTCCCAGCCTTCGCATTTCATTGCGATGGGATATGGTGCTCAAAGCGGGTAACAGCAGAATTGGGGAGCCCTGACCAAAGACTTCATAGTTCACCCCGATCGTTTGTTTTTCCCAGCGCCAGTAGTAAATTCGCAGATCCCCTGAAGGCGGGCTAGAGGTTTCCTGGCTAGAGGCTTCCTGGACTTGTAATTCTTGGACTTGTAATTCTTGGACTTGTAATTCTTGGACTTGTAATTCTTGGACGTGGGGTTCCTGTGTTGGTAATTCCTGATCTGGTAATGCCTGCGCTTGGGACGCCTGTTCCGGTGAGGAAATCATGATCCCATCCGTTGCAGGCTCGATGAAAGAGGACTGACCTGGTGCTGGCTGGTCGGTACTGGATTGTTCGAGGTTCATACCGTCCATCCCAGGCTCCTTCGGGGACGCTTGACCGATCGGGTTTGTCTGTTGCTGACTCTCTGCGGATTGATCAACCTCTGCCACCTCAGCCTTCTCACCCTCTGCGAAAGATTCCCCGTCCCAACTCGTATCCTGCGTCGTCATTCCCATTCTCCCCTGATTTACCTGCCTAGCGCTCTGCACTTAATTTTGCAGTCCGATCGCCTTATGTTGCATTAACTTGAAAATGTTGTAAAACCCATTCGCCCGAGAGGGGGTTAGGCTGACATCTAATCCAGTGTCTTGAATAAAATCTGGGGTGAGGCTGGCAATTTCCTGGGGAGATAGGCCATTCAGACCCTCCAAGAGCAGTCCCACCAGCCCTTTTACCAGTTGGGCATCCGAGTCTCCCGCAAATTGCACCTTGCCATCCACCAAAGAGGCTGTGACATACACCTGAGACACACAGCCCTGCACCTTGTTGTCAGTGGTTTTGTCTGCTTCAGGAAAAGGGGGGACTTTTTTGGCGTAGAAAATCAATTGCTCATATTTGCGTTTCGGATCGGTGACTCTCTGAAAACGCTGCACAATTTTAGCGAGGGTCTCGGGAAGGGGCATTGTGGGCCTACTCATGGTCGTTTAGGGCACGGTTCGTTGAGGGAGCGGGTCGGCTGGGGACTTTAGGGAAACAACATTGGAGAAAAGGGATTATCGATCGAACGTACTGATCTCGTGTTTGAGCCGCTCCTCATTATAAAACGTCATAAAACGGTTCTATGAACAGTGATGAGATTCAGGAACAGTTGACTGATCGGAAGAATTGACAAAAGTCTTATTGCGAATTACTAGTAGTTAATGGCAAATATTAATAGCAAAACGTCAGCAAGCGCCGCTTAGACTCACGTTTTGATCCTGATTTCGCGCAAAAACGCAACATTTAACCCAATACCTGTAGCAAAAATTTGTAGCAAAAATGTTTGTATATGCTTCCAGGTTTCCGGAAAAATCTCCGTTAAGGCACATCCAAAATGCGAATGAAAATGTTAAGCTGCGTAAAGGATTTGCCATAAACCTGCGTAGGATGCCTATTTTCGTTGAATTCAGGATCTTGCTGAGTCCAACCAGTTGGCAGCTATGACCTCGGCACTCTCTCCCCGGCGTGAATGAACGGCTCATGACCCAAGTTGACCAAAGTGTTTCAGTTGATAGCGGCAGTTCCCAAGCCAGCGCAGTCCAAAGTGCCGCTGCAGATGGTTCGCGGCAGGATGAGGGTTTGGATATCCAGACAGTCATTCTTAAACGGCGATCGATTAAGTCTTTTGAATCTACCCCGATCGCGCCAGAAATCCTTCGCCGACTGGTGGAATTAACCGTTGCTGCTCCCAGTAGTTACAACCTCCAGGACTGGCGGATCATCATTATTCAAGACGACAGCCAAAAGCAAGCCCTTTCGGATGCAGCCTACGGACAACAACAGGTATTGCAAGCTCCGGTGACTTTTGTCTTTGCGGCGGATCCCAATGCTTGGAAGCAGGATTTAACCCCCATCTATCAACAAGGGATTGCCACTGGGGCTTGGACGGCAGAAACCGTGGAGTATTTCAAGCTGGCGATTCCCCGCTTTCAGATGGGATTGGGTGACAAAGGCCGGGAGTACGCCATCAAGGATGCGATGATTGCGGCGACCCATTTGGTGCTGGCTGCGGAAGGGTTAGGGTTATCAACCTGCTTTATGAATGGTTGGGAAGAAGATAAAATCAAGGCTGCGATCGGTGCTGAGAATGATCCTGACCTCGCGATCGCGGTGATTATTCCCGTCGGCTATGCCTCTGAGGTTAGAGGCAATCCGGGGCGACTTCCCTTTGCCTATAACGTTTTTGTTGATAAATTTGGTAGCTCCTACAAGGGGTGATCAACCTACAAGGGCTGCTCAAAACGCTGATCAAATGTTGGGCGGAATTGGGAAAGGGTTCAGCTACAGGCCAAACCCTTTTCTGACCCTGTTGCGTTTAACCGATCTATCCGAACCTAAACGTGCGCCATTATCTTACGGTTTTCCATAACTCTATCTTCTAAGATACGGGTGGGCTTTGCCAGATTTTGGCAAATTTCCTTGGGAATCCAACAAGCTCACAGGGGCTGTCTCAGCCTATAGCCGTCATTGGTCTTATTACGATCGATCGTAAAGCTGCCCCGAAAAATTGATTCACTCCTCAATCATTCCCAGCAATTCTCATTTTAAAAAACGGCATCTTTGGAAGACTTGCACAAAGAGGCTTTTACAATTATTTGTAAACTGACAAATCGCTGAAACCCATTAGACTCGTTCCATACTGAGAATTGCTGAATCATTCCAATAAATAATGGGAGATCCAGTGGGACAAGTTTGTCCACAATCCTGTATCTCCCATCCTATGCGTCAACGGATTTTTAACTAGCTCGCTAGCTAGCTAGCGCGGGGGTTACCTCACCGCACCACTAAGAACTGGCAACTTGAGCTGTGAGGGATCAAGCTGCACTGAATTGAGCTTTTCTGCATCCAGTTTCGTGGGATCGAACCGAGCCGGATCGAAACGTTCCTGCATCTGTCGCGAAACCCAGCGGGGCCGCCATCGTTCTTCCAGAATGTCGCCGAAAGGTTCAACAAAAATAGTCTCGCCGCACGTGAATACATCCAGGAAACAAGCGTTGTATTCAGGATAAGTGTGAATACTCGCGTGAGATTCTGAAAGCAAGAAGATTATCGAAAGCCCCTCTGGAGTAAACTTATGCTCCAAATGGGAAAGAATCGTAGCCCCGATCACATTAATTGCGTCGGTCATATCTCGCTTGATCATTTCTAGATCATTCAGGTCTGCTTCGCAGCCTGAAAAGTTGAGCAAGAGGTGTCTACCGTAAAAATCGTACTGTTGCATAGAACGAGCCTTTTGCTGCCAACCAGCAGATGGACGACAAATTTAGATGAAATTAACACCCACTTGTTAATCAATAGGGTTTGACGCACAGAATTCTAAATATACATCAAACATCAAGGAATTGTGTGTAGATTTCAGAAGAATTTCCAACTAGCAGATCCCTTGAGTCAATCTTACGGAGATTTACCCGGCGGGGTGCTGACGGAATACCGAACTGAACTGACTCACACAGGGATAACGACGCACTCGTATTAAGAAAGAATGCGACGAGCGGCAGCGATACCAGAAAGAGCGGCTCCTTCTAGAAAGCCTTGCCATTCGTAGAACAAGTTAGTGTGCTCTCCTGCCAAGAGGAGATTGTGAATAGGCTGGCCTTCGAATTCTGCAAATCGCGTGAGTTGCCCCGGTCGGTAGCAGAGGTAGGAGCCTTTTGTAAATGGGTTGGACGTCCACTGTTCAAGATGCCCTAAAATGTGTTCCCGATCGTCATACCTGACCTGTTGTTTTGCGCCGGGATAGATGCGATCGAACTGATCGAGAAAAATGCGGGCTTCTTGTTGAAAGGCTAAGGGATCTAATTCTGCTCCGAGGTGACCACTAGCTCAATGGACAATGAAGCCGTGGTCGCGATCGGCATTAGCGGGATTGCCTGCCCAGGTGACTTGGTGGTGCAGCAGGTCAGAATAGGATGCGCCATTGCTGTGGTGTTGTCGCCAGGGTTGGCCCACGAAACTTAGCATTAATTTGGCTTGGCTGCCGTTGTCCAATTCAGCGATCGCGGCGCGTTTCCAATCTGGTAGTTCCAAGCTTTCATCCAATTCCACCTCGCGCAGGGCTGGGAAAGGCACCGTAATGACTGCAAAATCAAACTCGTGGGATTCTGCCCGTCCGCCTCGATCGAAGGTCAGTTCAATGCGGGTACTGGCGGGACGCCGCACTCGCACCGGGCGAGATCCCAACTCCAACTGTCCGGGCAATCGCTGACAGAGATGCTGCACAATTTTTTCGTTGCCAACCAGGATGTGGTAATGTTCATCGCTAAAAATATCAAGGGGACGATGGCTTAAGTCTTCGTCAAAGTTAACTAACAGGAAATGCAAGCTGGTTTGTTCTTGGGATTCGAGTCCGTATTCACCCAGGTAGCCAGCATAGATAAACGATCGAATCAGTTTCCCGGCGTCTACTTTGTCTAGATAATCGTTGAGGCTAATTTCATCCAAGGCGAGATTGAAGTTCGATCGAAGTCCCTATGGCTAGCCCCCGTCGGTTGACCAGACAGTTGGGCTAAATCGGGCTGAATGGGCTTGCAGGAGATCCTGATATTCCTCCACCAGATCGGCTTCGGTGTAGTGCTGGTTGTTGAAGTAAAACGTCAGGTTCCCAGGGGGTGCGCCGTAGTCTTCAATCTCTAGGCCAAATTCTCGGGCATAGCCGATGACACTGGGCTAGTTGATGAATCCTCAAAAGTTGTTGGAAGCGCATTGACTGACTCATAAACAAGTAACCAAATCACCAAGAGACGGGATAACTAGACGATCGGAGAATCCTGGGGTTTTCAAAGGATTCACCTTACCAGAATTTGACCTTTTATCGTTAATCGCACAGTTCAGATTACGGATCTGTTTTGCTGATCAGCAAAATCGATCGGATTCTAAAATCTTCCTTGCAAAAAATCCATCCCGCGATCGAGATGGATTCTGCTAGCAATCAAAGCGTTCGATGGGATTCGTTCTTGTGTCTGGTTTAGCGTTAATGAGCAATTGACCGAAAGCATTCAGCTAGTTCGCTGCACTGACGATCGTTTTGTCGGCAACGACCAATTTGGGCAAGACAATTTGCTGCTGCTTGTAGTCAATAAAGCCGTGGGGCGGAAATCCTAGGACTTCCATGGCATCGTTGTCTGACGCATTTCGAAATTTCCAGGCTGCTACATAATCTGCTTGGCTTAGCTGCTTGACAGAAAATGAACCCGCTTGCTGAGAGGATTGAGCTTCTTGGGCTGCGGTCGTATTCAGCGGCAAAAGTTCAATCTGATCAGTGCTGGCCAGCTTTTGGGGCACGACCAGAAAATCTTGGAGGCTGCGCAGGGCATTGAGAACTTGGGTGCGGCTGGAAATGTCAGGATTGCTTGTGGTCGCCAGGATCTTGGTTTCCTGCGTAGGCGGCATCATCGTCGTTAACGGCGGTTGGCTAGATACCTCACTGATCACGGGATTCTTGACTGAGCGATCGGTCAGGTTGGATGGTTGGATACTCGTCGGCTGAGTGGCTACCGTGACTGGAGTCGTCTGGGTTTGGGTTACACCGTTAGAATTGGCGGCTCCGGTGGGGTTCAAGCCCGTTTGGCCTAGGGCGTTACTCGAGGTTTTTGTGGGGAAATCTGTGGCTGGAGGAAAGCTGGTGCTAGGCGTCGCTGTAGGATTCGCTGGCGCAGCAACAGAATTAGCACCAGGACGATTCAGTGAATTCTCGAGTGATGGCACAGTTTCGATCGAAATTGCAGGATTATCGCTGCTCATCGGATTCGGATTTTGTGCGATCGGCCCGTTATTGATTGCCCCAGGATTATTCACAGAATTGGTCGCATTTGTGCCTATGGCGTTGGAACTGACAATCGTGGCTAAGGATTCCGGCGTGGCTGGAGTCAGGGCGACATTGCCTGGATTACCCTCACCTGTACCGGAAGCCGCAGGCGCTTGGGCCACCGGAGTTCCTGTTCGTCCACTGCCCGCTGCGGCTTGCATCACCACTTCTGGCGGGGCGACGGAAATAGGACGGAGGGTCACATTCCCCATAGCAGTCTGCGGATTGGCTGCAAGGGCTGAACCCGATATCCCCGTGGTTCCGATCGGGGCTGGAATCGCTGCAAGGTTGGGAGAGGTAGGAGCAACGGCGGTTCTGATGGGCGGTGGCAGCGGGACAGATAACATTTTCGGCGGAGCCAACAATTCAGGTTGACTAGGCGCAGGTGTCAGCGTTTTAGAATCCTCTTTGGGCTGGGGCTGCGTGTCGTTTTTGAGGGCTGTCGTGGTCAGCGGTCGGGTGGGCTGTTTCATAGCTTCAGCCACCATAAAGCCTGAAACGATCGTCGCTGCTAGAACCCCTGCACCCACGACCCCGGTGGGAAATTTTGAGGTGGAAAAGGTTTGGGGGGCGTAGTCTGTGCCGCCTGAAGGGGGCTGTTCTTGGTCAAAGTAGTACTGGAAGTAGGTTAGTGAGCCGTCCTGATGGACATCGTAGCGATTTTGGGGAGGCTCAGGAATCTCCGTTGCAGCAACATCTACATAGGTTTTATCTCCATAGATTGCGTCACTGCTTTGACTAGGTTGAGGGTTGCCAGTCCCGTCATTCTGATACTCGTCATAGTCATGCAGGGTCGTATCGATCGGAATCAGTGAACCCGCCTCGGCAAGGGCCGTTGCTTCCTGAGAATCGGAATCGGCATTGGTTACTAGAAATTCTGGGCTGGGGGGTTCTGCGCCTGGGATTTCCTCTGGTGAAACGGCTGCTTCAGGGGTGAGTGGGGCATTGGAGGATGTTGAGGGTTCTGTTGCCTTGGAAAAGACATCCAGATTAAGGTTGTGGATCATGGGTGATTACTCCTGATGGATGAAGGCCGGGATACAACCAGGGAATGAATAGCCAAGGCCAGCACGCTAAGTTCGATCGCTAGGGCTGATAGCCACGATTGAGCTCCTTCCATTAAGCAAGCAATCCTAGGCAATATCAGGACACTTTGCTCGGTTTCTTGACAAAAGTGAGGCACTGTCGTCAGGAAAATCACTCAACCCTTTGATGGAAGTTTGATAAACCATCCGGAGTCCTACGGGAAGCTCAGTAATGACTGATCAGTACTGATTAATAGTGACTGAGGTGCTAACCTGCTGATCCATGTCAATCTCCTGAAGATACTCAATCGATCAATTCCCGATCGACCTGATTTTGCCCGGTTAAAAAAGTCTTGCGGTGAGAGTCCCGTAGCGAGGGAAATTTTTCTGCCCTCTCCGATCGGAACATTTCTGGAAAGCAGGGTTCAGAAGCTCTAGCTTTGTCAGTCCACTCACTTTAGTCTACTCAACTTTAATCCACTCACTGTTTGACATCGAACGGAATTGAGTCCTTATTGAATCCGTCTCTGTCTTCAGCCATGTCCCACAGACTCATCCCTTTATCCAGGTTTTGCTCAATTCTTCTATCAAGATCTTCTCTAAAAGTCGCTTTTGGAAGATATTTTGGTAGACATTTTGTGTAGATCTTTTATTCATTGAGTTTTTTATCTACCGTTGAAGTCATCTTACTGCAAGCAAACACTCAGTTTTTAGACTCTGTTCGGTTATGCATTACAGTAGTTTATCCCAACCTCTGTCCTCTGTCCTAGACATTAGCGTTCGATCGACCGTATTAGCCTTAACTAGTGTTTTTAGTCTGACGGCTTCCGGTCTGATGATGGTTTTACCTGCCCAAGCTAGCACTAGTCCTGGCTGGACAAAACCACCCTCAACCGTAACACCCGCATCCCTGGGTATTTCAGAAGATGACGGTTATCTTCTCGGTCCCGGCGATCGTGTTCGCATTGACTTTTTTAATGTTCCGGAATTTAGTGGAGAATATCCTGTGCTGCCCAATGGCAGTGTCAACTTACCCCAAGTGGGCGCAGTTGTTGTGCAGGGCAGAACGCTTAAACAGGCATCGAATCTGATTGCTGTCCGGTTTCAGTCCATCCTGACCCGATCGGTGGTGACGATGGGATTGGTGGCAGCACGGCCCATTTCCGTCGCGATCGCGGGGGAAGTGAATCGCCCAGGTTCTTACACCGTTGGCGCAACAGACGGAGTCCCCAATCTAACCCGCATGATTCAACTCGCGGAAGGCTCCACCCAAGCAGCGGATCTCCAACGGGTGCAAATTCGTCGTCGTCTGCCGATGAATCCAGGGTATGACCAGTTAATTACCGTCAATTTGTGGCAACTACTCGAAGCCGGGGAATCGCGCCAAGATTTACGATTGCGAGATGGCGATAGTATTATTATCCCGACGGCATCTAGCATTGATTTAGCTAAGTCCAGACAATTGTCTGCGGCTAACTTTGCAACCCGGAGTAGTCGGCCCCTCAAGGTGGCGGTGATTGGAGAAGTCAATCGCCCCGGCCCCTATACCCTGGCAGAAGGCAACAATAACGGCAATAGTGGCGGTTCACTGACCCCCAGTGTTACCCAAGCGATCCAAACCGCAGGCGGAATTACGCAAATGGCCGATCTGCGCAATATTGAAATTACCCGTTTGACCCGATCGGGAGGCGAACAAAAAGTCAAAGTCGATTTCTGGAAATTGCTAAAGTCGGGCGATATTTTGCAAGACTTACCCATTCAAGATGGTGATACGATTAGTATTCCCACTGTTACGTCCTTGAGCGAGAGTGTTCTACCTGATTTAGGCAATCCCAGTTTTGCGCCCGATAAAATTACGGTCAATGTGGTGGGGGAAGTGGAGCGACCCGGTGCCATTTCTGTTCCACCAAGTACACCGCTTAACCAAGCGATTTTGACAGCGGGTGGATTTAACCGTGATGCTGTGAAGAGATCCGTCACGTTGATTCGCCTCAATCCCAACGGTAGTGTAACCAAACGGGATATCCCGATCGATCTCGCCCAGGGGATTAATGAAGCTGGGAATCCAGCATTACGTCCCAATGATATTGTTGTGGTTCGCAAAACTGGATTTGCCAGTTTCTCCCAAGGAGTGGGTAGCATTCTATCTCCCTTTAGTGGAATTTTTGGATTCCTGAGGCTCTTTGGAATTCGATAGATGTTCTAGGTTCTGCTTTAGCTTGCTATTTAAAAGTAATGTTCTAACGATATTAACTGGAGGAAAAATGAAATCACCTTGAATTCCAGTAAGATGCTCAAAATGTTCTTCATCTTGTATATCTAAGGGTTCATTCTCTGAGTTGTTTAATTTTAAAGAATTCATAAATAACTCTGAAAATTTAGGTTGGTCTAACTCCGATCTTCGATAATACCAACTATGGGTCACCTACCAGTTTCACTTGTCCTAAAGAATTTCAAAACTGCTGGCATAACAATTGCACATGAGTAATTGCATATGAGTAATTGTGTTGATGAAATTTTTCTAACATGATTGCACTTATGTCATACCCTTCCCGTGATTTATCTTGCTTTCTCTGTAATTGTTATGTTCATAATCGCATAAATATCAGTTTCTGAAAGTCTAGCTGTTAATTACTGGTAATTGGTGATGAAAATTGCACTGGTTCATGATTACTTAACCCAACGCGGTGGCGCAGAGCGTGTTTTTGAATTGCTTTGCCAACGTTTTCCTGAGGCTGATGTGTTTACTTCTTTGTATGATCCACAGAGAAGCATTGACTTAAGCGATCGCTTAGTTAAAACAACAGCCTTACAAAATCTTCCGGGTGCCACGAAATATTTTCGTCTGATGGCTCCGTTTTACTATCAGGCTTTTCGATCGCTCGATCTCCAAGACTACGATTTAATTATTAGCAGCAGTACTAGTTTTGCAAAGGCGGTTCGCAAACGCTCCGATGCCTACCACATTTGTTTTTGCCATAATGTCACTCGGTTTTTATGGGATACCCAAACCTATTTGCGGGAATATGGCGACTATCAAAATTTCTATCCTTTTATTGAAAAGATTTTCCGGTTAATGCGGGAGCAGGATTTAAAATACGCTCAAGAGCCCGATTTGTATATTGCAAATTCCACGACCGTCGCCCAACGGATTCAACAGATCTATCACCGTAATGCGATGGTGATTAACTACCCGATCGACACCAGCCAGTTCCAATTTTCCGAAAACAAGGATGACTTTTATCTGGCATCGGCCCGCATGATCAGTTACAAGCGGCTGGATGTGATTGTTGAAGCCTTTAATTGGTTGGGTTGGAAGTTACTCATTACGGGGGAAGGCCCGGAACGGAATCGGTTAGAGTCTCAAGCCCTGAAAAATGTTGAGTTCCTCGGTCATGTCAGTGATGCCGAGCGCAAGCAGTTAATGTCCACAGCAAAGTCGGTGATTGTTGCTGCATTGGAAGATTATGGCTTAGTCCCGATCGAAGCCAACGCCAGCGGCACTCCAGTGATTTCCTACGGGGCAGGGGGGGTACTAGATACCCAGATTCCCGGACAAACCGGACTCTTTTTCCGTCGCCAAACGCCGGAGTCCTTGCAAACGGCTCTGCTCAAATCCCGTGAGATTGCCTGGAACTATTCCAAGATTCGCGATCATGCAGTCCAGCATTTCTCGGAAAATGCTTTCTTCGGCCAAGTTGATAAAGTGCTGAATCAGTTACCGATCGCGGCTTAAGGCGTCCTCTAGCGAGAGGGGCTGTCTTGACTCAACTTGACTCAACTTGTGCCCGACAGCGCTTTGCTACAGCCCATTGGGTACGGGTGATCTGTCACTTCTGGGAATGTTACTTCTGGGAAGAATGTGAAGTCTTGGTAAATGATTGGGACTGTCATTCAGATTTTAATAGTGATCGGTAGAACTGACCGGAATGCATGGGGTGAATGATGCAGAAAAGAATAGATACAGTCTCAGTTGTCTAGCTAACCTATCGAACTTCCTTGGTGCGTATGACTTCTATCCAGTTGAATTCCACTCCAACCCCCGTTGAACCAGAACTTGGCTATGGTCAGCTTTTTGGTGTTCTCTGGCGTAACCGCTTCTTGCTGTTTTTAGGATTATTGGGAGGACTGGGGATTGCCGGATTGGTCACCCTGCGGCAAACTCCGACCTACGTTAGCAATATGCAATTGCTGATTGAGCCGACCTACCAAGGTAAAAGTAAAGGAGCAAAGTTACAGGATGAATTTACCGACCCGGAAGTGTCGATCGATCCAGCCACACAAATTAGCTTGCTCCAAAGTTCTGATTTGCTTCGACAAGCGATCGCAAAATTAGATGGTAAGTATCCCGAATTCAACATTCAAGATCTAAATAGCGTATTTTCCTTGAAACAAGGCTTAAAAATTATTCAGGTGTCATCAGGCGAAAAAAAATCATCTAGCCCGACCAAAATTTTCCAAATTACCTATACTTCAGATAATCCCTTTAAGACCCAAGATGTGCTAACTGCCCTGCAAACGGTCTATCGTGACTACAATATTACCCAGCAAAAAGAACGCTTAAAGCGGGGGTTGAAGTTCATTGATGATCAGTTACCCAACGTAAATGGGGATTTACAGAATGCTGAGAAATTATTAGAAAAATTCCGACGAGATCAAGAACTCATTGATCCCAAAGTTCAGGCCCAAGCTAAATCCGATCAACTGACAAAAATTCAAGCGGATTTACAAGGTAACCTTAGCCAAATTCGTGAGTTGCAAAGCCGCTATGCTGGCCTACAGCAGCAACTGGTCACCCAACCCCAGCAGGCTGCATTGATGGCTCGATTGAGTCAATCTGGCCGTTATCAAACCTTGTTGAATGAAATTCAAAAGACAGAACTTTCCCTTGCTCAGCAACAACTACGGTTCAAAAATAATACGGATTTTGTTCAACAGGTAGCGGAACAGCGACAGAAACAAGTACAGCTTCTTCGAACGGAAGCTCAACGGGTATTGGGCGATCGGGCAGCCGCAGCCAGTTCTGAAGGGCTGATCTCTGGGGGGCAACTGAGTACTTTGGACACCTCGTTGGTAAACCAACTCATTGAGGCTCAGGTTAATTTAAGTCAGGCGCAAGCACGCTATTTCTCCCTATCTGGTGCAGAAAATCAACTGCGGGCAGAACTCAGCCGCTATCCCCAATTATTATCCACCTATGGTCAATTGGAGCCACAAGTGGAATTGCAGCGACAGACACTGCAAGAATTGCTGAAAGCTCGTCAGGACATTGGATTGTCGATCGCCCAGGGCGGGTTTGATTGGCAAATTGTAGAAGCGCCGTTAGTCGGATTTAAAACGGGGCCAGTCTTGATGCGTAATCTGTTATTGGGGGCTGTGGCTGGTATTTTCCTAGCGGGATTATCTGCCTTTGTCCGAGAGGCGATGGATGATGGGGTCCATCGTTCAGAAGACTTGCAACGTCAGACGGCGTTTCCATTGTTGGGGATGATTCCACGGCTTTACATTGAAGGGGAGCCGAGCTTGCTGATGCGTTTGCCATTTCAGCAAAAACAAACGCTGATGCCAGATATTGGCGCACTGATGCGATGGCAACCCTTCCGGGAAGCAATGGATTTACTGTACCAAAATGTGTTGCTTGCCAGCCGCGATCGCCCGTTAAAGTCAATTGTTCTGACTTCAGCCTTAGCAGGAGAAGGCAAGTCTACGATCGCCCTCGGGTTAGCCTTAAGTGCAGCTCGCTTAAATCGTCGGGTTTTATTAATCGATGCAGATTTACGGCGTCCCAGTTTGCACAGACTACTGAATCTGCCGAATGATCAAGGATTTGTCAACTTACTAACAAGCCAGGAAACCGTAGGATTAGCGAGTTTGATGGACAGTGACGATCGCAGTAATATTTCAATCATTACCGCAGGCACTAGTCCGAATGATCCCGCTAAACTTCTGAGTTCCCAACGAATGCAGGAATTAATGCAACGATTCCGTGATCGCTATGATTTGGTGATTGTCGATGCACCACCCGTGTTAGGGATGGTGGATTCCATGCTGCTAGCCTCCCATTGTGATGGTGTATTGATGGTTGGACGATTGGATCAGGTCACTCGATCGGATATTTCCAAGGCGATGGAATCCATGAAGCAGTTTAATGTTCTCGGTGTGATTGCCAATGCTGTCACGGAATCTGTTACGAGCAATCCTAACTACGTTACTGCACCATCTCGTTAGTCTAATCACCTAACGACTGATGTGATCACAGTGATCGAGAAGGTGGGCGAGAATGCCTTTTAGGCTGACAGTGTTCAATGCAAGAGAAATGTCAGCCTATCAAGGTACCATTTTTAATTCCTGAAGCGATGGACGGCATTGCTGAACTGGGCTATGAAACAGTTAGTGACAGCTTTGCGGCTTTGTCGCCAATCTGACGAAATCATAGTGTTATTCAGCAATGCCCGATGGACTTACATCCGCGCTAGGGCCGATACCTTCGATCGCTTATCTGGAGATAACCCAGTGAGTTCATCTCCGGTTAGCCAACCTTCCTTGACCAATCGAGCTAGCCCAAACAGCAAACTGGCACAATCCTCTTCATATTTACC
Source organism: Alkalinema pantanalense CENA528 (assembly GCF_050753345.1). Classification (NCBI taxonomy): domain Bacteria; kingdom Bacillati; phylum Cyanobacteriota; class Cyanophyceae; order Leptolyngbyales; family Leptolyngbyaceae; genus Alkalinema; species Alkalinema pantanalense. Next base: position 59,444 of record NZ_JBLZFX010000014.1, read on the forward strand.
TTCAATGTCGTGCCGTCGGGCACTCAGAAAATCGTGTAGCTGCCATAGATCGTCTAGACACAAAATATTTTGTGCTTGATCCTGTACCTCCTGCAAAAGAGCGGCTGTTTCTCGTTCATAGGCACAATCCAATGCAGCTTTTGCAATGGTTTTTTCTGTGGGAGCCCAACTAATTCCAGTCGCTTGCATTGCTTAAACCTAACTTGTTAAATGGCTACTCGTTAAGATGGCTACTGATCGGGAACAACCGTAAACAACCACTGTGGAGTCCGAAAGTATAGGTATCTTACCGCCTCCCCTTTTCCGGAAACAAGACATTAAGTGGGATATTTTGAAATTTCTAATCAAAATAGTAATTTATACTTATTAATCTGAAGTTATCCAGAGTCAACCGATGTTAACAAGGTTCTTGGATAAGACCCTGAGATTGTCGATAAACTGCGGTCGTCGATCGGGTAACTGATACCAAGGGGTGCGGGGATATTTATGGTGTTCCCAATGGTAACCAAAGTGATAACAAGTCAGAAAGGAGAGCCACACTGGATAGTAACTACTTGTAGCCTGGTGTCGCTGGTGTAGGGGTGGATGGCGGTGAGGTAGATAGGTGCCAAACCAAAAGAGCTGTAAAGAGCTCAGCCAGAGGGGTAGTAACCCAAAGAGCATCAAATTCGTGAGCCGAGTTGGGGACAGTCCAATACACAGCAGACAAATGCTTAAACCAACGAGCAATCGTGCTAGTTGACTCACCGAAAGATATTCTTTCATGAACTTGACATACCAATGGAAGGGATGACTGTCGCCTTCAGTATGAAAGTCAGGATCGCCAATTTGAGCAGGTACACGATGATGTTTGTAATGGTTCTCGCGACAACGATCGTAGGATAATCCAGCGTAGAGCAAGATTAAGCATCGACCAATTAAATGATTGAGAGTACGATGATGGGGGACTAAGTTTACATGCATTGCATCGTGAGCTAGGACAAATAATCCTGTTTGTAAGAATGTGTGACCTAGAATCCCAAGAACAATTTCAAACCAAGGTAAGTGTTCACTTTGTAAAAGCCAACCCAGGCTAGTCCCCCACAGAACAACTAGTATGATTGCGATGCCTAGTCCAGTCCAACGTGATGATATATTCACCCGATCGATCGGTCTCCCTAGTGTGTTGTATGCATACAAAGAAAGCGCCCTCCTAGAGAGCGCGCTTAATTAACCAAACTTAAACCCTATCGGATCAAGTTCAGCAACTCTTTAGGAGACGCGAGAAGATCGATCGCGACAAAAAAGATTTGATTTTCAGGATTGAGCAGAAAACGCCAAGCGATATTCATACCCACACCACCCCCAAACCAAGGGGTTTGCACTTTGCCTGTAACCTTAATTTGGGTATAGCCATCTGCTGCAGGCTCAACAGCACCCCGCTCAGGGATTAGGTTGAGATTTTGGCACTCTTCACGGAAAAACCGAAGAATAGCCTCTTTACCCACGATCGGGCGCTGGAAGGGAGGCTGGATGGCTCCATCCGGTGTAAACAGTTGAATCAGAGCATCAAAGTCATTGGCATTGAGGTTATCCATATAGGACAACACTGTGGGATTGTCAGTGCCTTCGATCGTGACCTTTTGACGCTGATCATTAGCTTTGGGAGCCACAACAGGCTCAGCAACACGGTTATAGGTTCCAAGCTTAGCAGGATCAAATCCCATGTCTACCACGGAATTCCGTAGGACAGTAATTTGTTGACCGGGCTCTACATTTCGAATAGATTGCAAAACAGCTGCTGCATTGGCAGACAAACGATAACCTTCAGGAATAGGAGCCACCAAACCTTGCTCCATCCATTGCCCTAACTGATACCAAAACCCTAATTTGATGTTCGGTGACCACGTTGAATAGGTCCGGCAGAGGGGAGTATCCTCACGATTAGCCAGATCGCACATGAACTGGGTTTGCTCACGATAGGACATTTGCTTGACTTGAGCCAGGGTAGACTCCGCAAACTGCATACTGGCAGCACCCGGCGCTGCGATCGTAATTGTTTTCCCCATCTCCAAATAGGCGAACCAAATCAGAGCTAACTGATCCTCGGCGCTCAACTGCCCAAAACGGGCACTAATCGCAGGCACCGCATCTGCTGCTAGGGTTCCAGGAAAAATGTTCCGAGCAGAGTCAATCGTAAATGACATGCAAACCTCGTAATAGTTCAATTTCTGCAATCACGGCACGGTTGCCTCATGTCAACCGATCTGTTTTGTAACAAAGACGAAAATCTTGTTTACATATCTTAATATAACACGGTGTGATGACAATCTGAAAAAAATGCATTCTTGGATTGGCACAGCCAGGATTTGGATTGGCACAGCCAGGATGCGGCCTTTGGTGCGGTTGGTTGGAAGAGGCTCAAGATGGGCCACGTTGGGGCGCAGCCAAGCTCTTGAGGCATCCTAGGATGGGTCGTGATGAGCGATCGCCCATTCTGTGAAAGCGTTACAATGCAAAAAGTTCAAGGGAAGTGTGATTTCTTATCATGACTATCGCCTTACCTCAATCCCTCACCCTAGAGCAGTTTTTGCAACTGTCCTATATTGAAGAGTCACCTGCTTGGGAATTCAGTCAGGGAGAAGCCAGCCAAAAACCGATGCCGGGAGGAAAGCATAGCCGTCTGCAATTACGTCTTGCCAGTGCGATTAATGCTCTGGATTCAGCCTATGAAGCTTTGCCTGAATTGCGGTGTACGGTGGGAGGCCGGTCGATCGTGCCCGATCTGGTGGTCTTGGCAAAAGCTCATATTCCTATGGATGAGCATGGCGACATTGCTAGCACTGGAATTGATATTGCGCCCGATTGGATGATTGAGATTCTGTCACCTGACCAGAGCCAAATGAAGGTGACTCGTAAGATTTTGCACAGCCTGCGTCATGGGGGGCAGATGGGCTGGCTAGTTGACCCAGATGAACGTGTGGTGTTGGTTTATCGCCCAGGTTCTTTACCCGACGAATTGAGCGGGGATGCCCCCCTTTTGGGTTTACCCGGTATCGAGTTGGGCCTAACGGTGGATCAGATGTTCGGTTGGCTGAAAGTTCAAGCCCAATAAACTCGATGTACCATCTACACCTTCGCGAAGAAGTGATCGATCGAGGTGGAGGCAACGTACAGTCGTGCTATGCACTAGACTGCTTCATTATTGGCACGGATGGCGGCGGCAATTTCTGCGGCAATTTGGGTTCCAGTAATACAGGCGTCGCCGCCACTGCGATCTTTTCGGGTTGCGAGCTTTCTAGGTTCGGCTCCCGGTCAACTTGTCGCGGAGATGTTTAATCTTGTCGCGATATTTCGCGGCTTCCTCAAACTCTAACTTTTTCGCAGCTTCCTTCATTGCGGCTTCGCATTGTTTGATCAGTTCTGGAATATTTTCCAAGGGAATATCATCTGCTTGGACATAAGCCTGCTCCAATTCCTGGGAATTCAAGCGGCGGGAGACCTCCAGAAAGGCGAGAATGGCGTTGCCGGATTTCTTAACGATCGGCGTGGGGACAATGCCATGCTTTTCGTTATAGGCCATTTGAATAGCACGACGACGATCGGTTTCACTAATCGCCTTGACCATACTATCGGTCATATTATCAGCGTACAAAATCGCTTGACCTTTGACGTGACGCGCTGCCCGACCGATCGTTTGAATCAGCGATCGTTCCGCCCGCAGGAACCCTTCCTTATCCGCATCTAGAATCGCCACGAGGGAAACCTCTGGCAGATCTAACCCTTCCCGCAGCAGGTTCACGCCAATCAAGACATCAAAGACACCCTCCCGTAAATCCTGAATGATTTCAATCCGTTCGATCGAATTAATTTCCGAATGCAAATAGCGAACGCGCACACCCCGCTCTTGGAAATATTCGGTTAAATCCTCCGCCATGCGCTTGGTTAACGTGGTTACAAGCACTCTTTCTTTCAGGGTAATCCGCTCCTGAATTTCCGCTAGCAAATCATCTACCTGCCCTTCCGTGGGGCGTACGACCACCTGCGGATCAAGCACCCCTGTAGGCCGAATCACCTGCTCAATAATATGGCCGTCGGAAATCTCAAGTTCCCAGTTGCCAGGAGTAGCGGAGACGAAAATCCCTTGCTTGACCTTATGCCAAAATTCATCGGCTTTAAGGGGGCGATTGTCTGCGGCACTGGGCAGTCGGAAACCGTGGTCGATCAACACCTTCTTGCGGGCTTGATCCCCGTTATACATCGCGCGAATTTGTGGGATGGTTACGTGGGATTCGTCAATGACCAGTAACCAATCATCGGGAAAATAGTCCACTAAGCATTCTGGAGGTGCTCCAGCTTCACGTCCCGCAAGGTGCCGGGAATAATTTTCTACACCATTGCAAAAACCGACTTCTCGCAAGATTTCTAAATCATAACGAGTCCGTTGCTCTAAGCGTTGGGCTTCGAGTAATTTACCTTCTTTTTCCAGTTCCTCTAGGCGCTCCTTCAGTTCCTGCTCGATCGCGTTGCAGGCGTCTTCCAAACGATCCTCTGGCGTGACAAAGTGGCGGGCTGGATAGATATTGACAGCTTCTAGGGTTTGCAACGTGCTACCTGTCACTGGATCAATGTAGCGAATCGCATCAATTTCATCTCCAAAAAATTCGATACGAATAATTCGATCCTCGTAGGCTGGCCCAATTTCCAAAACATCTCCCTTCACCCGGAAGCGCCCTCGACCAAGATCTAAATCATTGCGGGTGTATTGTACCGAGGCGAGATCCCGCAGAATTTGGCGTTGATTCACTTCTTCGCCAACCCGAAAGGGAATGGCAGCGTTTAAATACTCGGCAGGAATTCCCAAACCGTAAATACAGCTAATGGAGGCCACTACAATGACATCCCGCCGCTCAAATAGCGATCGCGTCGCGGAATGGCGCAGCATGTCAATTTCTTCGTTAATGGAAGCGGTTTTTTCAATGTAAGTATCGCTGACAGGAATGTAGGCTTCCGGTTGGTAGTAGTCGTAATAGCTGATGAAATACTCTACGGCATTGTAGGGAAAAAATTCCCGTAACTCGTTGCAGAGTTGGGCCGCTAGGGTTTTGTTGTGGGCGAGAACGAGGGTGGGTTTGCCCAGTTGCTCAATCACACGGGCGATCGTGTGGGTTTTTCCCGTACCTGTGGCTCCGAGTAGGGTTTGATAGCGATTGCCTTGGCTGATGGACTGCTTAAGCGCCGCGATCGCCTTCGGTTGGTCACCCTTGGGTTCAAAGGGGGCTTGGATGTTGAACTGTGGCATGGGTCAGCTATCAACGGGGGTAACGAGGGTCAATAGTTCTATGATAGCGAGACTTTTTGTAGCAGTTGGGCATCTAGCGCACAGAGATAGTCCCGACCATAGCGATCGTTCTCTAGCCCCTCTACCAAGTGCTGGGGCAAGTCCTGGGTGACTTCTGGGCTACCGCTGGCCGCAGCTAGGGCGATCGTCGCCACAGTGTCCACATCACCACCAAAGGCAACACAGGCCCGCAAAATTTCGCTGAGACGGTCATGGTGCAAAATAGCCGTCACAGCCGCCCGCACCGCCATCCAACCCTTTTCCCCAACTTTGTCCCGCCAAGGCTCTGCCCAGGCATACCCCGGCACCTGATGTTCTATGAAATCCCCTAACTCAGCTTTGGATCCCACTTGGTACAAGAAATAATGGCTCATCAAAGCGGCAGCTTGGGCGGCGGCAATGCCTGCGGGGGTGTCGTGGGTCAGTTTGGCTTGAAGGGCTGCTTTTTCGAGGACTTCAGCACAATCGGAAAACACACCAATCGGACTGGCTCGCATGGCGGCACCACTTTTGTCACTCCAAGGCTGGATATTGGCAAGAAACTGTTCTCCCGTGGAAGTTGCCTGCAAAAACTGATAAAATCGGGAGGCATACCCTTGTCGTGGATCGCGATGGAATACCTGAACAAAGCGATCGGCCAACTGCTCTGGATTCCAATCGTCCTCCGCAACAATAGCTTCCGCGATCGCCAAACTCATCTGTGTATCGTCTGTGTATTGGCCAGCCACCATTTGATGTTTTGGATGTTGTAGGTAACCGGACAAATCGTTCCGTTCTAGAACTGACGGGGAGACGTATTCAAATCCCGCTCCATAGGCATCTCCCACCGCCATTTCTAACAGCATAATCAATTCCTTTTCATAATTTCGATCTCACTGTGGTGAGATTACTTTTGATCATATAGCATTGCCAATCTACCCTACATTACATCCTCCATTGAACGGATACTCTCTACGAGAAGGATGGAATGATCTGACGGCCTAGGGTGGCTACTGCAAAAAATTTTAACCGCTAAAAAGTAGCAACAAATCGATCGAAAGCGCGTAAAATTTGCGTGAGTGTTTTCGTAGGCAATGGGTATGGTGTCTCCTCTCAATCAGCGGTCATCTACACGGCGCAGAAATTTGTGGTATGAGCGAATTATGGCAGTTATTGCCGCTGCAAATTTAGGATTGGTTGGGTTTGACCTTACCTATGTCCTGTGGCGGGACTTTTGGCTGCGAGGCACGATCGCGATCGGCCCGGTTAGTTTTACGGTGCCCCTCCCCCCCATTACTCAATGGTACGACCCCCTCAAAGGCATTGAACCCTATCGCGATACTCAGAAATATTTAGAGACGGTCAATAAATTAGAACAGGAATTGCAGCAGGGCGGTATTGAGTCCCCGCAGGTACAAGCTCGGCTCCAAGATCTGCGAGAACAGAGTAGCGATATGGTCGCCACTGACCCTTTCAAAATTGCCAACAAAAGCGGCACCTTAGAGAAAATTAAGAATCGGGTGCGCGAGCATGTTTTCGGCAAAAATAGTGATGTGCCTTCCCGCGAAGCCTTCAAGGTGTTTTGGAGTAAGGAATATCTACAAAAGAATGTGCGGGAGGAAATGCAATTTTTCAACCAACAAATTCGCCCACTGATTGCCACTAACTATTACCGTTCAATTGGTGAGAATGGTGAATTTACCAATCTTTTTTGGATTCTTGATGCACCTTTTGTAGCATTGTTTGCCTTGGAATACTTAGGTCGTACATTTTATCTCACCCGGCGATTCCGGAATTTGAAATGGCTGGATGCAATGCTATGGCGTTGGTATGATTTGTTGCTGCTGATTCCTATTTGGCAGTGGCTCCGGGTCATTCCGGTGGCAATTCGCTTAAACCAAGCGGAACTCATTCACCTCGATCGTATCCGCGATCAAGCTACCCAAGGCTTTGTGAGTAATATTGCCGAGGAACTGACGGAAGCGGTCATCATTCAGGTGATTAATCAACTGCAAGCCAACATTCAGCAAGGGACGCTGTCCCAATGGCTGCTGCGATCGGTGAATCGTCCCTATGTCGATCTCAACGATCGGGATGAAATTAAGGAACTGACGAGCCATGTTTTAAAGCTCACAGTGTATCAAGTCCTGCCGCAAATTAAACCAGATTTAGAAGCGTTGATTCGCCACAGCTTAGAAGGCGTATTAGAGCAAGCTCCCCTCTATAAAGGCTTTAAAGCCGTTCCAATTATGGGTGGCATTCCCAGTCAGATTAATGAACAACTGGTGGCCACCGTGACGGCTGGAGCCTACGACGCGATCGTCAAAGCCTTAGAAGACACCCAAGCCGCTGAGCTATTAAGCCAGTTAGTGAAGAATTTTGGCAAGGTGCTGGTGGAAGAATTGCAGAAAGGGAAGTCGATCGAAGAAATGGAATCGTTGATCAGTGACTTAATGGAAGAAATTAAGGTCAACTATGTCAATCAAATCGATTCAATTACTGAAGATATCAAGGCGTTACCTACCCGTTTTTGAGAGAAATGGGGGAGAAAAATCAATCCGACTTCTCTCTCCCCATAGTTCCCTAGCCTGGATAGATCATCTTTTCCGGTCGTACCCACTGGTCAAATTCCGCTTCCGAGAGCAGCCCTAATTCCACACAGGCCGCCTTTAGCGTTGTTTTGTCTTGGTAGGCTTTGTAGGCTACTTTAGCGGCGTTGTCGTAACCAATGTGGGGATTCAGCGCCGTCACTAACATCAGCGAATTGCTAAGAAAATGCTGAATCTGATCGGGATTGGCTTGAATGCCAACGACCATGTGATCGGTAAACGATCGACAACCATCGGACAGTAAGCGAATGGAATGCAGCAGGTTATAGATCATCACAGGCTTGAACACATTCAGTTCAAAGTTCCCTTGACTGCCTGCAAATCCGATCGTGGCGTCATTGCCCATCACCTGCACACACAGCATCGTCATCGCTTCGCATTGGGTGGGATTGACCTTCCCCGGCATGATGGAAGACCCCGGTTCATTGGCGGGCAACGTAATTTCGCCCAAGCCACAGCGCGGCCCAGAACCCATCCAGCGCAGGTCATTGGCGATTTTCATCAAAGCACAGGCCAACGCTTTTAGTGCTCCGCTGGTCATAACGATCGCATCATGGGCGGCCAAGGCTGCAAACTTATTGGGTGCACTGATAAAGGGTAAATCGGTAAGTTGGGCGATCGCCGCTGCGGAACGATCGGCAAATTCCGGATGGGTGTTTAATCCCGTCCCTACGGCTGTTCCGCCGATCGCTAGCTCATACAATCCCGGCAAGGTCATTTCAATGTGCCGCAGGGCTAGATCTAATTGCGCCACATAACCGGAAAATTCCTGTCCCAAGGTTAGCGGCACCGCATCCATCAGATGGGTACGACCAATTTTAATCAGCTTGTCAAACTCACTTGCTTTTGCATTCAAGGCTTCCCGTAGCTTCTGTACAGTAGGTAGCAACTGTTCATGAATTGCCTGAGCTGCCGCAATGTGCATTGCCGTGGGAAACGTATCGTTGGACGACTGCGACATGTTGACGTGATCATTAGGATGAATGGGCGTTTTGCTGCCCAGTTCCCCGCCCGCTAATTCGATCGCCCGGTTGGAAATGACCTCATTGGCATTCATATTGGTCTGCGTGCCGCTACCCGTCTGCCACACACTGAGGGGGAAATGATCGTTTAATGCACCTGCAATCACCTCATCTGCCGCCTGAATCATCCAAACCGCCTTATCCTCAGGCAATTTACCCAGATCGCGATTGACGATCGCCGCTGCTTTTTTCAAAATACCAAAGGCGCGAATCAGTTCCGCTGGCATGGTGTCGTGGCCGATGGCAAAAAAGTGGAGCGATCGCTGGGTTTGTGCCCCCCAGTAGCGATCGTTGGGCACTTCCAGCGGCCCCATGCTGTCTTTTTCGATCCGAACTGCCACGTCTGCCATGATGCTCCAAGTTGGGTTTGCGTTGTCAAGTTTCCTCGAAAGATTTTACCGTTCCACAGTCATTCGTTGCACCCAAGCCCGCTCTTCCACAAATTGACGCTGCTTAAATAGGGCTTGAGCGGTGCTTTGTGTTTCCCCACTGCTGGGAAGTTTGGGCAGGGGATCGATCGCGATCCAATCGTCGCCCTGGCGTTGGCGCACTTCAAAATGTAAATGCGGCCCTGTGGAAAGTCCCGTACTCCCCACTTTGCCAATGAGCTGTCCAGCCTGTACCCCCATTCCGGGCTGGACGAAACTCTCGGACAGATGGCCATAGAGGGTCTGGAATGATCCATCTAAATGTTCGATGACGATCGCGAGGCCATAGCCACCCATTTCCTCAGCAGTCTGAATATATCCCGCCGCCGCCGCGAGCACAGGTGTTCCTGATGCAGCCCCAAAGTCAATCCCAGCATGGAATCGCTGCTCCCCCAAAATGGGATGGACGCGCCAACCAAAGCGTGAAGTGATGGGCGCTGGCGTGCCGAGGGGAAAGCCCAGCCGCAAATTCCCTAGAATGTTCGATCGAGCAATTCTGGGTTGATTGCCATCATTGACGAATCCATCCCCCGATTGAGGGATACGCCCCATGGGCCAAGCATCCCTGCGTGCCCCCAGCCCTAAAGTCCCAGAATTGGGGGCTGGAATGGGAATATTGGTAGGGGGGGATGGGGTGGGACGATCGATCCATCTGGGGGCTGCGATTGTCGGCATCGATCGCACAATTACCGGCGAGGTGGGCTTAGGCGGGGGAATCGGAATTTGGGCAATGGGGACAACGGGCAGAAAGAACATGATTCGCAGTTAAGACCGAAGGAGAGAAGCTAAATCACCCTATTCTAGGGCTATCGCTTCCCAACAGGATACGATCACCGAAATTAGCGCTCCTCGGCAAAAAATCTCCATGGGGCATCCTAACCGCTTTGAAAACAGGGGATACCCCTCGATCAACTGCCTTGGATCAGCCCTGCAACAATATTGATGCTCATCGCAATCACCGTGGTGTTAAAGAAAAAAGATAGGATGCCATGGCCCAAAGCTAAGCGGCGAATGGCGCGCGAGGTAATCGCCGTATCTGAGACTTGGCTGGTCATGCCAATCACAAACGAAAAGTAAAGAAAGTCCCAATAATCAGGCTCCGCATCACCGGGAAAATCGATCCCTGCGGCTTTTTGCGAAGGTCGCTTCCCATCGTTTTGGTAGTATGCAAAGGCATAGTGCAGCGCGAACACCGTATGGACGAGCATCCACGAGCCCACGATCGTGAGAATTGAAAGTCCTAAATGCAGAACTAACAATTCACCTTGCTGCCCTTTGTCTCGAAGTAAAAAGGTAATGGCTAAGATGCTGATGCAAGCGATCGCGGTAATTGTCCCTAAAATGACAACCCGCCCAGCATCTTGCTGTTGAGCCCGCTGCCGCATAGTGTCCGGGGTCGCCCGCACAATCATCCACCAGGTAATCCCCAGAAAACTGACCATGGCCACATCCCAAAGTAACAGGATGCGCGTGGGGAATGCCATCCAAGCGGGCAACAAGAAATTGACGATCGCGCTGCAAAGGATGGCGAACAACGAATGCTGGGTTGCTTTCTGAGACAAGATTTGCCGATAAATGCTAACTTTCTTGGCCATCCGCAAGTTACGCAGTGGAACTTGTAACCTGAGCTTGGTTGTGCAGAAGATCACTGCGATCAATCACCGCGATCGTCCGTTCCTATCCCTAGCTTTTGTTCGAGTCTTTGGGTTTGCCACCCGTATTCCGGACGTTGACCACCTTGCCCAGTAGATCAAACCAGAAGGGGGCTCCCATGGAAATGGCAATCCCACTGATCAACCAGCCAGATACCATTCGGAAAAATCCGAGGGGTTTAGCTCCAATCATTTGCGCCACTTGAAGTGGCACAGAAGTATTTTCTGGAACCGAAGTAATACCTAAGCAAGCCTTATACAAGTCATTCCATTGATCTCGGGTTAGCAAACTATAAATTTTGTCGTCTCCCGGCTGCAAATCCGTTGTACTGGGGGCGTAGGGGCAACCCAATTGACGACTTAAATTACTCGGATTCCAGCTGATCGGTAAAGCAATATCAGCCAGCACTCCTTCCGTATCTTCTTTTAAACGCTCTAAATCCTGACGCACTGCATCGGGACGACTATCTGGGGAGGGGGCAATTTGGCTAGCCCGATCGGTAATTACTTTCCGCAAACTTTCATCACTGGCAATCCGATTAAAAACATGAAAGGTGTCAGAATTAGTAAACATTGCGATTGCAATACCGACGATAATCGCAACACCTTTAGCATTGCGTTTATAGACCCCAGAGGCACGGCTCATAGAATCATCAAACCACGAAGCAATTTCCTCGCGGAAATGTTCCACAGAATTTTGAGTGGATTGCACTCGGTTCTGGGCACGACGGGCCAAGACAGCTAAGCTCTGTTGGATAGAACTGGGTAATTGATCTAATGCCTGTTCCACCCGTTGATAGACTTGATAGTCCTGGTAGATTTGGTATTCTTCCTCATCCAATTCCCGAATGGCCTGCTCACGGCAAATATCCCGTTCTTCCTGGGAGGGCTGATGCTCCGCCATACTCTCAATATCCAAGCCACTCCGCTGCTGCAAGAGGGCTTCCGTCTGGTACATGATCCGTTCATTAATGGCTAAGGCTCGGGTGGTGGCAGCTGTATATCGTTGAGCAACTTGTTTATATACGGTAGACCCTTTGTCAGCCAAGGACACGACATCGGCGAGTGTAGGTTGGAGCCCCCCGGACAGAATAGCGCGTTCGTTATTAGTTCCAAAAAGGTTGAGCTTGAAGGCGGTGACCCGATCGCAGAAATAACAGACATCTTCAGAGCGTGGATCGGGGTAGCTGGCAATAAAGCGATCGAGGGCTTCCGCTAGGCGATCGATAGAAAACAGAACAGTCGTACAACCTTTGCGATAATCCTGCTGGACGTTGTAGAAATCTTCGACTAAGCTGCGGAAACTGCGAGAGGTCGTCAAGTCAATTCCACTGGCATAAGCGATGTCCCAAATACCCACAAGAGTAGATGGATCGGCAGGGGTAATGGTGCTGTCGCTGATAGAAATTTCGCCAATAATCCGTTTGATAAATTCATCCAACCGGACATCGATTAATTTATCCACAAAGGTGGAAATCCCCAAGCGTTCTAAAAGTGCTGTGGCAAAGGTATCTGAAGCGATGTAGGAAGGCCCTGAAGTTTGATTAAATCCAAAAGCGCCTGTGCGATTACTGGGAAAAATCCATTGGGTGATTTTACGAAATCCCTGGGCCCACAGTCCCCGTGCCCCTTGATTGAGATCTCGAATCAGCGGATCGTCATAGATAGACTGCACCAGTGCCTTCACTTTTTGGTTTTCGGCTGACTCGGTTCCACCTGCAAGCAAATTCTCGATCGAGTCTCGCAAATGCTTTGCCCGCCATTGCAACAAAGTAGTGATCAGTTCCTGAATTTCCGATGCCAATAAACTCAGGATCAGGTATACAAAAAACAGGCCGATAATGACATCAAGAATAAAAGGCAGATTCATAGACAACCGCTCAATCCATGGATCATAAAGATGCAACGTCAATGTACCACAGGAACTCTGTCTTCAAGCATTTGTGTAACAGGACTCAACTTCAGGAGTGCATTGATCTGTCCCATAGTCGTGAAACTGTCATCCAGTGGGAATCTACTAGGTCTTAAAAATAGGTATTAAAAAACGGGAGAGAAGGACTCCCCCGCTTTTTCCAGCAGTTCCCTCCGTTGAATTTGGAGGGTTTTCAATCTGCCTTACAGAATGTAAAGCAATAAAAACAAAATAATCCAAACCACATCGACAAAGTGCCAATAAATTTCTGCCGCTTCAATACCAAAGTGCTGTTTGCTGTTGTAATGATCGGGTTTCAGCGATCGCCAAAGAACTGCCAGAATCAGCAGTAGGCCAAAGGTAACGTGTAGGCCATGGAATCCAGTCAGTACATAGAACGTACTGGCATAGAGATTAGTCGTAAGGCCAAATTCCAGATTGAAATATTCAAACAACTGGCCTGCTAGAAAGACAGCCCCCATGGCAGCAGTAATGCCAAACCAAAGACGCATTCCCTTAACATCATTTTTTTTAATTGCTGTGTCTGCATTGTGAATCACAAAGCTACTGGCAATCAGAATGGCAGTGTTAATGCCCGGTAACAGCAGTTCCCGCTCCGGGGTGCCTTCCGGGGGCCAGACGGGAGCCACCGCTCGAAAAGTGAGGTAGGCGGTAAATAAGCCAAGGAAGATCATCGCTTCCGCCACCAGGAAAACCAGTACCCCGGTAATCCGATAATCCGGGTGAGCATGGTGGGCCGTTTCCGCTGAAGACACGATTAGTTCAGCTTGGCTAGAATCAAGAGTTGAGCCTGTCATGGTTCAAGGATTTGGAATTACGTGGACAGAGGAGCAGCAGCGGGATCAAGAGTCCCAGAGGACGGGACTTGAGGCCGTTTACCGTAGGCATAGGGATGGCAGAGAATAACGGGGTCAGTCTCAAAATTTTCCTCCGGAGGCGGAGAACTGGTAGACCATTCTAAGGTCAGACCACTCCAGGGATTTGCGACTGCCTTTTCACCTTTAATCCAACTCCAAATCGCATTGATTAAGAAGGGGAATGTCGAAACCGCGAGGATATAGGTTCCGATCGTGCAAATCAGATTGATCGCAGCATATTTCGGGTCATATTCTGCAATGCGGCGATTCATGCCATCTAAACCAAGTTTATGCATCGGCAAGAACGTTAAGTTGAATCCAATAAAGGTTAGAGCAAAGTGGATTTTACCTAACGTTTCATTCATCATTCGGCCTGTCATTTTAGGGAACCAGTGGTAAACCCCAGCATATAACCCAAAGACACTACCGCCAAACAAAACGTAATGGAAATGGGCTACGACAAAGTAAGTGTCGTGGACATGAATATCAAAGGGAACCGCCGCAAGCATGACGCCGCTAATCCCCCCAATTACGAACATGGAGACAAATCCCATTGCAAAGAAAAGGGCACTATTGAGGTTTAGCTTGCCACCCCACAGGGTTGCCACCCAGCTAAAGACCTTGATTCCCGTTGGTACTGCGATTACCATTGTCGCGAACATAAAAAACATGCGCAGCCAAGGCGGGGTTCCACTGGTAAACATGTGGTGAGCCCAGACAATCAGCCCCAGAAAGCAAATGGCCAAACTGGAATAGGCGATCGCTCGGTAGCCAAAGATGGGTTTGCGCGCGTGGACGGGGATAATTTCCGAAATCATCCCAAAGACCGGCAGAATCATGATGTAGACCGCCGGATGGGAATAGAACCAGAACATATGTTGGTAGACGATCGGATCACCGCCGCCCGTGGGATTAAAAAAGGCAGTCCCCACAATCAAGTCGAAGGAGAGTAAGATCAGCGCCCCAGCTAACACGGGCGTAGACAAGAGGATCAGAATCCCGGTGGCTAAACTGGCCCAACAGAACAAGGGCATATCATTCCAACCCATTTGGGGACTACGCATTTTCCAAATGGTAACGACAAAGTTAACCGCTCCCAAGATAGATGACGATCCCAGCAGTAAAACACTGAGGATCCAAATTAATTCCCCTGCCTTGGGACTCATCGTGCTCAGGGGGGGATAGGACGTCCAACCGGCCCCAGCAGGACCTCCTGTGACGAAAAAGCTCGCCATGAGTAAAATGCCTGCCGGAGGAATAATCCAAAAAGCGAGGGCATTCAAGCGAGGAAACGCCATATCTCGTGCACCAATCATCAGGGGCACAAGATAATTCACAAAACCCGCTGTGGCAGGCACGATCCATAGAAAGATCATAACGGTGCCATGGAGGGTAAATAGACTGTTATATAGTTCAGGGCTGACAAAATCCGATGCGGGAGTTGCCAGTTCTGTGCGAACAGCCGCAGCAAGGGCTCCACCGATCAAATAGAAAAAGAAGGAGGTAACGAGGTATTGAATCCCGATGACCTTGTGGTCATGGCTAAAACTAAAATACTTACGCCAGTTGGAGGGAGGCGGTAAATTGGCGGGTTGAGTGTTGTCTGGGAGCGGGGTGAGAATCGTCATAGATTACAGAACATCGTAGAAAGGAGCAGCGGAGATCATGGACATGGGAGATCAGGGGGTATGACTGAGCCAGTATGTATCTAAGCTTGTCAGTATTGGAACCAGTATCAGTCTTGAAGCCAGTACCTCTTTCGTCCAGTCAGCAGGTCTAAACCGGCAACTTGCGCCAGGGATTATGAATGGGGATCGGGCATTTGCTGCATCGCTTGGATGGATTGGATATGCTCTACCGTCACCCCGAGCTTTTTAGCATAGGGTACGAGGTAGTCGGCCTCGCTGAGATGGGTAGTGCCGAGATGGGCAGTATGGAACGCGATCGCCTGCTGCATTTGAGGATCTTGCTCTGGGCGACTGGCGACTTGCTGACTGGTTAACCAGGCTTGGAACGCATCCTCTGACTCAACCACAACTTTAGTTTTCATGACCCCATGGTAAGCACCACACAATTCAGCACAGATGACCGGATACTCGCCAACCCTCGTTGGTAGGAATCGGAGGGAAACAGTTCGCCCTGGAATGGCATCTTGTTTGACCCGAAATTCCGGGACCCAGAAGGCGTGCAGGACATCCATTGCTGAAATATTGAGCCGAACATCTCGACCCACGGGCACATGGAGTTCACCAGCACTAATATCAGTTCCTTCGTAGTTAAATAACCAAGCGAACTGCAAGCCATTCACATTGACCACCACCGAATCTTGAGCAGGGATTGTAGCCGGAGCAGCGGTGGGATTTTTGGGCTTCACAGCATCTGCAGGGACGGTGACAGGAACCGCAACCTCTTTCGGCGTCACAACATTAGGAGCCATCCCATCGGGAGACACAACGTCCTTAGGGGTGACGGCATCGGGGGGGACAATGACAGGGGTCACAACGTCCTCACCTTTCGGGTTTTCACCTGTCGGCAGGGTGGCCTTGGTTCCATTTCCAGTGACGGTTGTGGATACCTCAGGCAGCGTCTCTAGGGGGGCTGCGATTGCCGCGCCCGACCCAGCATTGGATAGGGGAGCCATAGAGGTTTCGCTATGGGCGCTGGCAAGGTGACTGCCATGATCCATGGGATTAAGGCCCCCCATTTGTTCATAAATATCGAAACTATAAATCGATAGGGCAAGAACAATCATGGCTGGAATCGCAGTCCAGACAATCTCTAAGGGGATGTTGCCGTGAATATACTTGGCATCACTGTCATCACCTGGTTTGCGCCGATAACGAAATATCACCCACAATAACGCCCCTTGAACCATGATGAAGATACCTGTCCCGATCGTCATCATGACGTTAAATAAATCATCAATCAGCTCCGCCTCGGCAGAAGCAGCGATCGGTAATAGGTGATGGTTATAGCCGTACCAGAGACTGAGAAGAGTTAACAGGATCCCAGCCAGTAATGTCGCGATTTGGCTCGGAATTTTCACAATACGTTCCCCCTATGCGACGATGGCGTCTTTTAAATCAAGCCACACGCGGCTATTGAATCTAGCTCGATTCTAGCTATCCAAGTTATAGCGATCTAAATCGTTATAGCGATCTAAATCTAATTGGCTACCTAGGCGATCTAGGCGATCGATCTATGTAAGCTATGTAAGCTATACATCTATGTTAGACATCCTATGTTGGCTATCTAGCTGGCTATCTATAGAAAGTTGGCGACCTATAGTTAACTAACCTATATAGACTGCCTCACTAGCGACCGAACTATAACTACCTAACTAAGGTAGATCAGGCTTTTCCGATCGGGTAGAGAAACTTCGCAATCCTTAGGCTTTTCTTCAGGATCGGTGAACAATGGTTACGAAATATTTCAATTTTTAATACAGAATTTTGAAGATTCTCTAAAGGTTTGATGCAAGTCTTAGTCTTATCCGGCAGATTAAAATCAAAGAAGTTGATTACCCCAATGAGAGTACTGACTCATTCTGAAACAATTATCCCGCAACATTTGACCTTGTAGCGCTTGTAGCTGACCTTATAGTGATTGACCTTGTAACAATGGTGCAACGAAGGGATGAATTGATGGGGAAGGTCAAAGCTCAAGCTCTGAAATAAGCCAAGCTTTGAAATTGCTCAAACTTAAGGATTAAACCGGGAATAACTTGGCCAAATTTTTTGGATTGATCTTGGATCGTAGTTTTGATGTTGGAGGTGATGCAGCCATGACAGATGCAGCCACAAACCAGATACAGCCAAACCTTTTGGTTAAAAATAATGCAATGAAAAAAACCTTGGGGCAGAGAGGATGGATTACCCGATCTGTTTTTGGGTTAGCGATCGCAACGTTGGGGCTAATGGCCTTAGGGAGCGCTACTCGCGTCATGAATGCAGGACTCTCCTGTCCCGACTGGCCGCTGTGTTATGGCACCCTACTGCCTTCGCAGCAAATGAATTTACAAGTCTTTTTAGAATGGTTCCATCGATTAGTGGCCTCGGTAATTGGCTTTGGGACGATCGCGGTCACAGCAGGAACTTGGTGGTATCGGCGATCCCAGCCCCAAGACTGCCCCAGATGGCTTCCTTGGTTAATGACTTTTGCCTTGGGGCTTGTGATCTTCCAGGGGGTACTGGGGGGATTGACCGTGACGGAATTGCTGCGATTTGACATTGTTACTGCTCATTTAGGGACAGGGTTGTTATTTTTTAGTACTCTTTTAACGATCGGCATGTTGCTGGTTCCCAGCGCGACCTTTGTTCCTGAGCAGGGGATCCTTGCAGAAGAACTTCAGAAGGCTAACAAATTTCAGCGGCTCCGCTGGGTGGGTTTAGTGGCAGTTCTCTGTATTTATCTCCAAAGTGTACTCG
The DNA here is from genome assembly GCF_050753345.1 of Alkalinema pantanalense CENA528. Lineage (NCBI taxonomy): Bacteria > Bacillati > Cyanobacteriota > Cyanophyceae > Leptolyngbyales > Leptolyngbyaceae > Alkalinema > Alkalinema pantanalense. The sequence goes on from NZ_JBLZFX010000014.1 coordinate 77,671, forward strand.
GTGGACTCGTTGCCTCCCGCTGGGCGCTCCATCAGTGCTTTGGGGTGCAGCAACTCTGCACCGTTATGAATAGTCATCTCATTGGTGTTATCCCTGCGACAATAGCGACGATCGTCGCAGTGGTTTTAGCCATGCGCTCGAAGGTGCTTACACCGGGGTTGCGGCAGGTGATCCATGGGGCGGGAATTTTGTTATTAATGCAACTTCTGTTAGGAGTTGCGACCTTTAGACTACATTTACAGGTGGAACCCTTAACCGTGGCCCATCAAATGGTTGGTGCATCACTCTTAGGAACTTTGGTGATTTTTACGGTTGCAATGTTCCGTACCGCTCGGCTTGTTAGCAAACAAAGCCCCTAGGACTTGCGACATCTAGGACTTGTGATATCTAGGACTTGTGATATCTAGGACTTGCGACATTAAGTTTACAGAATTGCATTTACGGAGCAATACCATTCATCTCAGCATTGATTCTATTGTTGCTGTCTGGACGATTGTTCTCCTAGCAAAGGAATCACCGGGCCGATCGCTAATGACTTCGATCGCCAACAAAGCCTACCAAGATAGCGCACCCCAAGATATCTCACACAGAATGCGATTTCTGAAAGTAATGACTAAAGCAGTGCAACTCCTAGACTTACCAATCGATTGCTCGCCATAGCACTCCGTTCCTTCCTAACGAACGATTTTTTGCTCATCTCTCTTACGCCAGGATTTATGCAAGATACCCTCACGACCCTGCCTCTCAATCGCGATTGGCGACAAGTTGTCCAAAGTTATATTCAACTCACTAAACCCCGCATCATTTTGCTCCTTCTGATTACGACGGCGGGCAGTATGTGGATTGCAGCCCATGGTCAAGTCGATCCCAAGTTGGCACTGATCACCCTATTGAGTGGAGCCTTTGCTTCTGGAGCGGCGAATACCATTAACTGCCTCTACGATCGTGACATTGACACCATCATGGAGCGCACTCGTAACCGCCCGTTACCCTCAGGTCGAGTCAGTCCTCGGGATGCCATAATTTTCGCGGGGATCTTAACCACGCTATCCTTTGGACTCTTAGCGACCTTTGCCAATTTGCTGAGTGCTTGCTTAGCGATGTCAGGCATTGTTTTTTATGTATTGATTTACACTCATTTCCTGAAACGCTATAGCACTCAAAATATTGTGATCGGCGGAGCAGCGGGCGCAATTCCTCCCCTCGTCGGTTGGGCTGCGGTCACAGGAGACTTAAGCATTACTGCTTGGATTCTCTTTGCCATCATTTTTCTATGGACACCGCCTCATTTTTGGGCATTGGCAATGATGATTCGGGAAGACTACGCAATCGTCAAAGTTCCCATGCTGCCCGTGGTCGCAGGGAATGAATTTACCAGTCGAGAAATTCTCTATTACACATTGGCCTTAATTCCCACTACCCTGGTCTTAACCTATCCCTTGGGTGTAATGGGAGCAACCTATGGCCTAATCGCCTTGGCTCTCGGTCTTGTGTTTGTGAAAAAATCCTGGGAACTGATTCAAACCCCAGGGGACTATTTCACTGCGCGATCGGTGTTTAAGTATTCCATTCTCTATATGATGCTGCTCTGCGCAGGCATGGTAGTGGACAGTCTGCCGATCGTGCAGCACCTGGATCACACCCTCCTAGCTTTTGTGCAACCCTTCTTCTCTGCTTAGGGATCTAGAATGGAGAGAGCGTCTCTGGAAACTGCTAGATAGCACTGAAGCCATGACAACCGCGATTTCCATTCAAAATTTACAAAAACACTACGGCGAAGTCACTGCGATCAAAGATGTCTCCCTAGAGATCCAATCTGGGGAGATTTTTGGCATCCTAGGCCCCAACGGTGCAGGCAAAACCACAACCCTTCGCTGTCTTTGCACCCTGCTGCAACCCGATGCAGGCTCGATCGAAGTCCTGGGTATTTCCGCGTTGAGCAATCCTCGGGGTGTCCGGCAAAAACTGGGTTACGTGGCCCAGGAAGTCGCCCTTGATAAGTTGCTGACGGGCCGGGAATTATTGGCGTTACAGGCCGCTCTTTACCATTTACCTCGGCATAGCATCGCCCCACGTATTGAAGAAGTTCTAGCATTATTAGGGCTGACAGAATGGGCTGATCGACTGATTAGCGGCTACTCAGGGGGGCTAAAAAAGCGGTTGGATCTGGCGGCGGGGTTACTGCATCAGCCCGAGGTTTTAGTACTTGATGAGCCAACCGTGGGTTTGGATATTGAAAGTCGGACGGTGGTTTGGCAATTTTTACGGCAATTGCGACAACAGGGGCTGACGATCGTCCTGACCAGTCACTACCTGGAAGAAGTAGACGCCCTCGCTGATCGTGTAGCCATCCTCGATCGCGGAACTGTTATTGCAGCAGACACGCCTACTCATCTGAAACATCAACTGGGGGGCGATCGAATTACCCTCAAACTGCGGGAATTTACTGCGATCGAAGAAGCAGAACAAGCTCAACAATTGTTGACTACGCTACCTTGGATACACAGTGTCGTCATTAATTCAGGACAGGGAAATTCTTTAAACTTAGTGGTAGACTCTCGCCCCGATGCCCTGAATCTAGTGCAATCGACCCTCCACCAAGCGGGACTGCCATTATTTAGTCTGGCGCAATCTAAACCCAGCTTAGATGACGTGTACCTTGCGGCAACGGGACAAACGTTGATGGATGCGGAATTAGCCGCGATCGGCCGTCGGGATCCCAAAGCAGAACGAAAACAAGCCATGCGGCGTTAAAGTCGGCAAGGTTAAAGTCAGTAAGATTAGGCAATTTTCCGGTTAGGTTCCAGAAGATGAGAAACAGTGGTGGTAAATAGGCAACAATGACTGTATGCCACCATCCCTGAGGATCCAATGGGATATTTGAGTAGTGCCCTAATGCCACATATCGAGCTCTGGATGATGCTTGTGATGAGTGGTGTAGCCAGTTTAGTGACGGGCCTTGTAGTGGGCTTACTCGTCTCGCAGCCGCTACGCACCTATCAACTCATGTTGGTCACGTTTCTGGGTGCTCTAAGCACTTGGCTAACGACCGCATTGTTCATAGGCTTGCTGCTCTTTTTTACCCTGGAATGGGTGATTGCCCAAATTTTGCCTCTGTCGGGAATCTTGATCCTGGGTCTGCTGGCAACTTTTATCTCACTTTGGGGTCGATCGGTTGGGGGTCGATCGGTGGTTGGGGGTAGATCGGTTGGGGGTCGATCGCCCCGCCGCCAAGTTGCCCAGCAGTGGTCAGTTCTTGGGTCTTTTGCCGCCTGGTTATTGGTGGCGATTGCGAGTTTATTGGCTTACCATCATTTCAAGACCTCTGGGCTGCCAAGCGATCGGGAATCGGTTCTTCCAACGGGTTTCTGGGCTTGCATTTCCTACAGTATGGCGCTGAGTTCCATCTTTGGTGCTTGTTCCGGTGGACTGGTATTCCACCAAACCCGTCATCTGAGGTCTAAATCTGAAGTCTAAATTTGATTGAGCCATGGGTGAGATGTTTATTATTCAACCATTACTTGCCAGTCTGCCCACTGTTTGAGTCAGCGCATTTTCCAATTGAGTCAGCGTATTTTTTCACCATGGGTTCTGGAATTTTCTTAGGAATCGTTCTATGAGTCAGTCCATTTTTTCCCCAGCGACGCCCGTCAATCCCAGTCAGCCAACTCTACCACCAGCTAACCTACTTGACTTTGGTCAGGAAACAGTTGCCTTAGCTCGGCGTTTATTTATCCAACTCAAGCGTCGGCCTTCAACGTTAGTCGCAGGGGTGGTACAGCCATTGATGTGGCTGATTTTGTTTGGTGCACTCTTTCAGAACGCCCCCCAGGATTTTCTAGGAAACTCCCTAGACTATGGTCAATTCCTGGGTGCGGGTGTGATTGTCTTTACGGCCTTTACCGGAGCGTTAAATTCTGGTTTACCCGTCATGTTCGATCGCGAATTTGGCTTTCTGAACCGTTTACTGGTGGCTCCACTGGCTTCTCGGTTCTCGATCGTGGCTGCATCCGCCCTGTTCATCATGACGATGAGTTTAGTCCAAACCGTCGCCATTATTGTGGTGAGTGGCCTGCTGGGGGCTGGATTTCCCACGCTATCCGGTTTGGGATTAATGTTCCTCATTTTGGCCTTTCTGGTCATCGCCGTCACCGCGCTGTCCTTGGGATTAGCTTTCACGCTACCTGGCCATATTGAGCTGATTGCCGTATTGTTAGTCGTCAATTTACCTTTGCTGTTTGCCAGCACTGCCCTCGCCCCACTGTCCTTTATGCCCACTTGGTTACAGGTCGTGGCTGCTGCCAATCCCTTAAGTTACGCGATCGAACCAATTCGCCATCTCTATCTCAATCCCCATTGGCACTGGAGCGATATCGTCCTGCAAGCCCCCTGGGGGAATGTCTCTTTGTTGGGCTGTATCGGCGGTTTGTTAGGCTTTGCGCTGCTGTCATTGGTTAGCATTCAACCCCTCCTTAAACGATCGCTCGGATAGGCAAGGAGCAATTGGTCTGGGGATTCTTTTCTGATTGTTTGCTTTAGAACCCTACTCAGGTGACTATCCTGCTTTACGCCCAGTTAACCAATAGGTCATAATTTTGCCCACCCCTTGAATCTGCATCACCTCGCGAGGATCAAAACAATAGCAGTCGTGCAGGCGATCGTAGATTTCAGGGGTGACTTGGATTTTGCCAGGAAGTCCGTTGGATTGCATCCGGCTAGCCAGATTGACCGGAGCTCCCCAGAGATCATAGGTAAACTTAGTTTTGCCCAGGACACCCGCCACCACCGAACCACTACTAATCCCTACCCGAATTTGAAACGGTTCCCCCAAGCGTTCCTGCAATGCGGCAGCCACGGCTTGCATCCCCAAGGCCATCTCTGCGATCGCCTCCGCATGGTCTGCTTTAGGTTCCGGAACCCCTGCGGCCACAAAGTAGACATCCCGAATGGTTTTAATCTTTTCCAGCCCCAACTGTTCCGCCAGTCGATCGAATTCACTAAAGAGTTGATTTAACAACTTGACCTGTTCTGTGGGAGCAATGCGGCTGGAAAATGCAGTGAAGTTATCAATATCTGCAAATAAAACCGAAACTTCTTCAAAACTATCGGCGATCGTTTGTGAACTGTGCTTGAGCCGATCTGCGATCGACTTGGGCAAAATGCTCTGCAAAATTCGTTCAGTCTGTTTGCGCTGGTGGTAAATCATGGACTCTAAACGCCGTCGTTCGGTAATGTCGCGCACCGTTCCTTCGTAATAGAGCAATTGGCCCCGACCATCTTTGATGGCCCTAATATTTTCAGAAATCCAAATTTTGCGGCCATCCTTGCGGCGAACCCGAGATTCTGCGCCTAAAACTTGGCCATGCTGCTGGAGATAGGTTTTGATGCCTTCCCGTCGTCCAGGTTGAAGATAAAGCTGAGTACCCACATCCGTAATAGATGCCATTAATTCCTCAGGAGAATCGTATCCATAGATTTCGGCCAGAGCTGGATTCACAGTGAGAAAATGCCCATCGGGAGCCGTTTGAAAAATGCCATCGATCGATTGTTCAACCATATGACGATAGCGTTCTTCTAACTTTCTGCGTTCCTGAAGCTCCTGCTGTACCCGAACATTTTGATCTTCCAATCGTTTTTGCAATTCCCGTAAATTTAATTGATGATTGACCCGAGCAAGGACTTCCTCAACCTGAAAAGGCTTGCTAATAAAGTCTACGCCACCCACTTCAAATGCTTTGACTTTACCCGGAGCATCATAAATTCCACTCATAAAGAGAACGGGAATATCCTGCGTAATCGGATTTTGTTTAAATTGGGTACAAATGTCATAGCCATTGATTCCCGGTAGCTTAATATCCAAAATGATTAAGTCGGGTTGTTCAGCCATGGCGATCGCGATCGCAGCTTGGCCATCCATCGCAGTTAAAACCCGGTAGGAATGCTTCTTTAAGGCAGCAGAGAGTAATAGCAGTTCAGTTTCTAAGTCATCAATTAAAAGAATGGTGGCTCGGTAATGCTGATTCTCAATCCGCTGAAAACCTAATAATTGAAAAATCTCATGTTCGAGATGGCGCAATTGCGGCCCATGGTAGGTTTGCTGGCTACTCAAAGACTGATGCAGCAAACTCAAACATTCTAAATTTTCAATTTTGGATTGAATAACCGCCTGATCTTGCCAGAGTTGTTCGATGACAAGATTGAGATCACTTAATGGATCCACAATATCACCAGAAACCTGGCGGGTCACGGGTTCTAGGCGATCGAAATTTTGGCGCAGAAGTTTGCGGACATGATAAACAATCGCGGGGGACAAATGCAGGGCGGAATTCTGGGAAGAATTAAGATCAGAAGGAGAATTGGAGTAGGCCATATCAGCAGTTCAGTAACCAGCTTTGCACACCCTAAGCAAATACTCTTCACAGGTCGAAACACCATTTACTTTTTTGCATTTTTTACATAAATAAAACTTCCCCAAAGTTACATGAGAAATTTCTTAAATTTAGGGGAAGCTTAAGTCGTAAAAGGGAATTTAGCTCAGGAAATATCAGATTGATAAGAAAGTATGGCAATTAGGGGCAATTAATAGGGAGTAAAACTTAGGGATCTCCAGATTTTAAGATATTTCAGTTGTTAACAGGCGATTTCCTCAAAATTCTTGGGAACTTCCTGACCTAAGTTGCCAGTCTTAAATCGAGAGATTCCCGTTGCCTACAAGTTCTTGAAAGTCTATCCTCTCGTCCTCTCAAGTCTTCAGTACAATGAAGAAATCAGGAGGGTGGGAATTTCACCCTTGCAGCAGTCCTCATTACTGTAGACCTCATTGCTAAAGTCTCGCTAACGTCTTGACTGAACACCGTTTCTATTTCAGAAAACCTATGAAACCCTATCCTCATCTTGCCCGTCTTATGTTTGGTTGCCTGTTGAGCAGCGGTCTGATTATGGGGAACAGCCTATCTCTGCGGGCACAAACAGCAACAGATTTGGATCCTCTAAAAGATTTTAGATCGGATACAGTGAGTGATCCCTTTAGTAATCGAACCGGGGATAATAGCGGGTTATTCAACCTAATCCACCGTGCAATGCAGGGACAAACCAATGTGGATCCAACTGCTGTCTCGATCGAACAGCGGCAAAATGTGGATGATGCCGCTGCCGCATTTCGAGCAAGACAACAGCAATTGTTGCAAAAAACAAACACCAGTCCCATTCCAGTTCTCATGGTTCCTGCGCCTGCGGTGACCGCTCCAGCCACTGACGCTATCCCCACAGCACCGACTGCTACTCCCTAGTTTCCCACCGTTTGAGATGGAGTGTCTACGGGTAATGCCATGGACGATCGGGGCAAATCTGGCTGACGGATGGGAATCGTGACTGTAAACTCTGCCCCTTCATTCGCCGCAGACACACAGCTCACATGGCCGTGATGCTTCTCAACCACAATTTGGTAGCTAATAGACAGGCCCAGCCCCGTTCCCTGTCCTGTCGGCTTCGTGGTAAAAAAGGGCGCAAACAGTTGTTGTCGAGTTTCTTCGGTCATGCCAGCTCCATTGTCTCGAATGTGAACTGCAATGTGTTGCTGATCAACCACTTCCGTTTGTATCTGAATCACACTCGGTAACGCGCGGTTGGTATCAAACGTCCGCTGTTGACAGAGTTCATCGATCGCATCGATCGCGTTGGCAATTAAATTCATAAACACCTGATTCAGTTGGCTGGGATAACATTCGACCAGCGGCAGCTCACCATAGCGTTTTTCCAGTTGGATGGCAGGCCGTTCCTGAGTAGCCTTGAGCCGGGGTTGCAGAATTAAGATGGTTCCATCTAACCCTTCATGGATGTCTACTTGTTGTACCTCCTGTTCATCGGTGCGAGAAAAGTTGCGTAGCGACACTACCAAATTGTGAATGCGTTCGCTGCCCATTTGCATTGAGCTAAAAATCTTCTTGAGGTCATTCAGTAGAAAGTCTAAATCGATCGCTTCGATCAAAGCTTGTACTGGCTGTACTGGCTGAGGATAGTATTCTTGATACAGTTGAATTAGCTGTAGGAGTTGCTGAACATAGTTATCAGCGTAGTCAATATTGCCTGCAATAAAATTCAACGGATTTTTAATTTCGTGGGCCACGCCAGCAATCAACTGCCCTAAGCTCGAGAGCTTCTCCGTTTGGACTAACTGGGCTTGGGTGCGCTGGAGGTTCGTTAGCATTTCCTCCAGCTGATGGGTTTGGGTTTGCAGTTGCATGCGCGAGGTTGCTAGGGCCTGATTTTGTAGTTCCAGCTCCTGGGAATAGCGCTGGAGATTACTGTACAGACTGGCATTTTCGATCGAAATTGCCACTTGGGCCGTCAACAACTTCAGGACCGCTAGACGATCGGGGGTAAAGGCTCCCAACGTTAAATTATTTTCAAGATATAAAATCCCCGTTAGCTTGCCTTGGTACACCATCGGGAAACATAAAACGGACTTGGTTTGCTGCGTTTGAATGTAGGGATCACTGCCGAAGCGCTCATCGACTGCGGCATGGTTCAGAACGATCGTGGTTTGCGTCCGTTCCACATAGGCAATTAATGTGGAGGGCATCCGTGTTGAGAGTGCCCGTGTTGAGGATATTTCCTGGGAGAAATTGTTGGTGATATTGAGATCGGCCTCTCTTCGATCGCCACAATCGACCACGAAATGACTCACCGCCCGATCATCTCCATCGAGTGGAGCGTTGACATGCCCCTCCGCCTCAATCTTCAATTCACCCTCACGCCGAACCACCAGCAGTCCTCGCTCAGCCCCTGCATTTTCAATCACAATTTTCATCAGCTTTTCCATCAGGCTGCTGAAAACGATTTCACTCGACAGAGCTTGGGAGGCTTTGATCACCGTCATCCAATCTAAGGTTTGGGTCGATCGCGCAGTCCACGGTTGTTGAGATGAGTCTGGGAAAAGACGATCGCTAAACCAGGTTTCCGTATCCCGTTGAGGTTTGCTGCCTGCCAATTGTGGCCAATCCTGCCGAAGTTGCATGACTTTGGCCAAGGCTCCCCATTGGCTATAGGCAGTACAAGCATCCTGAAAATACGATTGGGCCAGCCGAGATCGACCTTGCTTGCGGTGGTATTTCGCAGCCTGTTCACAGGCGATCGCTTCAATGGACCAACAGCTTTGTTCGTTTGCCGCCGAAATTGCTCGATCGTACAGCGTGGTTGCATCCGAATCCTGATCCTGTAGCTGCGCCATTTCAGCTTGGATTAGTAGTAACCGATGACTGTAGTTGTTAGGGCAATGGGTGGCCCATTTCTGAACCTGAGCACAATGGGATTCTAGAGCTTGCCAGATCTGAAGCTGTTCGGGCTGGGGCGCATGGGGATAATGGGCTGCCAGTAACAGGGCACTGTACAAATAATGCTCTACTGCGATGGCAACTCCAAAATGGCTATCTACCAACTGTGCTGAAGCTTGCGCGATCGCTGGGGCCTTCTCGTATTCCCCAAATAGATAAAGACTCTGGAGTTTATAAATATAGTATCGACTGAGGGTGTTTTGAGGTTCGCTGGGCTGTTGAAGCTGGTTCAGCAGATCTTCCTCGGAGATTTCCGAATCACTAAAGCTGCCGTAGGCTTGGGTCGTTCCCCGTAAACTCCGAATAAACTGCTGCTTAATAATCGCGTCGTTAATAAACGTAGAATTGCGCCGCTGTGTCGCAAATTCCTTGGCTTGCTGAACATCTCGATCGCCCTTGTCTAGACTGCTCCCGCTCATCAAGGTAATATCAGCCCGGAGCACTAGCGAATAGAGGGCATAGAGAAATTCTCCGGTTTCACAACACTGCTGAAAGGCTCGCAGTAAGTATTGTCGGCAGTCCAGAAATGACAATTGCCAGTGAGCCAGCAATCCCCCAAAGCTAAATTGCGTAATGCCTTGCAGCGAATTGAACTGTTCACTCATCTGTAAGGCAACTTGGCCAAAGGCATGGGCAGTGGCATAGTCTTCGGTGGCACTCAAAATCGTGCCATAGGCCACACAACCATAGGCAGAATTGGCGGTTAGGCCATCGCGTAGGGTTCGTTTTACCATGCGCAAAATAGCCCACTGGTAGAACTTCCGATCGCGGGTTACGGAAGCCGCTGCTAAATATTGCAACAACTTCATGATAACCCGATGGTGAGTGTCTTGGGACCGAGGCAGGAAGGCCAACTGGCTAATGTCCGGCTCTCCGAGAGACTGTTGCAACAACTGTTTCAGGTCAGCATGCTCTGCCTCAACGACGGCTTGATCAATGATGGGTGGAACCGTCTCCCCTAGTAGGATCAAACCCCTTTGCCCCAAGGTGATCGCTTCCGATCGTCGATTTTGACTGAGGTAAAGCACCATTTGAGTAGCGTAGACTTCCGCCCGATCGAGATCACTACGGGCATGGTCAAGCAATGTGTTAAAGACAACATCTGCCCCTTGTCCATTACCGCAAAGGTATTCACATTCCAACTGTTCAGTGAGGAGATCAAACGTGAGGGCGTAGTCATGGTCCCAACTGTCTAGCGGCAGTAGGGTAATGCCCATGGCAAAGTATTTCCGGGCAGCTTCATAGGCTGCGGCAGCCTTCGCTTTTTTGCCTGCGCCTAGGTTGAGGTGGGCCAATTGCCAGCGTTCTTCGGGTGTGCGGATCAGATCGCGCCCTGCATTCAGTTGATTCACAACTTCAAAAAGTTGATCTTCCTGCCGCAAACTTAACATTTGCCGAAGTCCAACTTGTCCCACTTTGAGGTGAAAAGCTTGACGTTCGGTCGGTAGGAGTAAGGAATAGGCTGCCTGTTGCACTCGATCGTGCAAAAAGCGGAACGTAGTAACCTCGGGTTGCTCCTGAAGTAACCAGATTGCCCAATCGATCGATCGATTTGCTCCCAGATTGGCGGGTAATAGTAGTCCTTCCCGGAGGGCATCCCAAAGCGTTTGGGCAATTTCAGTGGGTGAACATCCCTGCACCACCGCTAGCAATCCCAAACTAAATTCATTGCCAATGCAAGCGGCGACCTTGAGGGACTGCTGAGTCGCCATTGGTAAGCGCCGAATTTTGTCAATCATCAGATCCACAACATTTTGGGTGATCCCCAAGTTCTGAATCCGGTTTAAATCCCATTGCCAACTACCCTGTTCGCAATCGTAGGTAATTAATTTCGTACTATCTAGAAACTCTAGAAGTTGGTTGAGAAAGAAAGGATTGCCTTGAGTTCGGTTAAACAGCAGCTCAGCCAAGGGGGTCATGTGTTCCGGACTCAGCCCAAAGCTATCTGCTAGCAACTGAACCGTCTCGGACAAATGGAGGGGAGGAATTTCCAAAGGCTGGGTAATCGGCAATGAAGCGAGTAAATGCAGGGGATGATCCTCCCTCATTTCCTGGGAGCGATAGGCTCCAATAATGAGCAAGGAAACCTGATCGAGCTCCGTTAACAGACGATGTATTAGAGTGAGAGAAGCCGCATCTGCCCATTGCAGATCATCTAGAAAAATCACCAATGGATGTTCTATTTGGGCAAAAATGCGAATAAATTGTTGCAGGACGAGATGAAAGCGATTTTGGCTTTCCAGGGCATCCAGTTTGGCTGGAGGCGGCGTTTTATCTAAAAGGACAGCAATTTCCGGAATCACATCAATGAGGATCTGACTATTATTGCCGATCGCTTGGCTCAGCTTTTCTCGCCATTGCTGCACCTGGGCATCACTTTCGGTCAGAATTTGGCGAACCAATTCCTGAAAAGCTTGAATCAGTGAAAGATAGGGAACATCTTGGCGAAATTCGTCAAATTTTCCAGTGATGAAATAGCTGCGTTTATGCAGAATCGATCGCTGAAGTTCATGCACCAGAAAGGACTTGCCAACACCCGCCGCCCCGGAAACGAGGACACACTCCAGGTGCCCTTGGCTTGCTTGCTGAAAGGATTCTAAAAGTAAAGTGAGTTCTTGATCTCGACCGTAGCGTTTTTGGGGAAAGTGAAATTGAGTTGAGCGATCGTGCTGCCCCAGGGAAAATTCAGCAATCGTCCCCGTTTCTACGAGTTGTTCCAGGCAATATTTCAGATCCGCTTTCAAACCGTAGGCACTTTGGTAGCGATCTTCAACGGTCTTAGCCAGTAGTTTCATGACGATCTCCGAGAGGCCGATCGGGATCGCCGGATTTTGTTTATGGAGCGGAACGGGTTGACGGGCAATATGGCAATGCACCAGTTCAATGGGATCCTGCGTCACAAAAGGAGGCTGTCCAGCTAAAACTTGATATAACGTCACACCCAAAGAGTAGAAATCCGTCCGATAATCCACAGTCCGATTGAGGCGGCCCGTCTGTTCAGGAGAGCAATAAATTAACGCATGCTGGAATGGCAGGGAAACCTCCCAGCGCCCTGAAACCAACGGTAATCCTGTATTCACCCCTAAATTAATAAGCTGTACAGTACCGGTCGTTGGGTTAATCAGAATACTATTGGGATCCAAACCACGATGGGCAATATTTTGTTGGTGGAGATGGCCTAAGGTTTCAACCACCTTCACCATCCACTGAAGAATTTCCACCAGCGAACATGGAGCCGATTCGATCCAGTGGGCTAGCGGATAGCCGCCTAAATCTTCCAAAACCAAGAGGGGGCATCGCTCACTCATTTCTAACGTGAGTACTTGAGCTAGCCCCGCAATACTGAGTTTCCGACTCACTTCATATTCGTACTTCAATTGATAAATGATTGAATAGGCGATCGAGTCCACCTGAATCGCCTTTAAGAGAACGGGTGCTTGATCCTGATTGCGAATTGCACGATAAATCACTTGGCCTGCAACGTTGTAGACCTGCTCAACTAGGCAATATCCTGGAATGGAAAAGTCAATCAGTGGGGCATCCAGCATCAAACAACCTCGGCGCAATCGAGCACAAAGTCAACCATTGATCGTTGTACCTAATTATTAATAGCTTGCCCCAGCCAATTTAATCCCTATCAAATAAGAATTTTCTATTCTTGAGCAGGAAATCTGGATCCTACAAGTCAGCAGCCTGGTAATCATGCGGCCCGCCTTAGAACGAGCCGATTCACTAGAAAGTTTCAGGGAATCAGGATCACAAATTAGCTTTGTAGAATGCCATCTTCTAGATGAATGACCCGATCGGCCACTTCAACAATACGAGGATCATGGGTCACAATCAGCACTGTTTTTCCTCCCTCTTTCGCCAAATCCCGTAGAAGCTGAATGACAGCCTGACCGTTTTGGGAGTCTAGGGAAGCAGTGGGTTCATCGGCCATGATCAATTTCGGATTGCCAGCCAAGGCACGGGCGATCGCCACCCGCTGCTTTTGCCCACCGGAGAGATCCCGAGGCAGATTGTTGGCTTTATTGCCTAAATCCACTTGCTCCAGCAGATCCATCGCTTGGCGACGGGCAGCTTGGCCTCTAATCCCTTTAAGATTCAGGGCGACTTCCACGTTTTCCAGGGCGGTTAGAGCAGGAAAGAGGTTGAATCCCTGAAAAACAAACCCTAAGTTGTTCAACCGAAATGCCGCCAATTGGCGACTTGACATCCGCGTAATTTCTTCCCCTAAAAGACAGACACGACCTTCGGTAGGGGTGAGAATGCCTGCTAGAATTGACAATAAAGTGGTCTTACCGGATCCCGAAGGCCCCATAAGTAATTGAATGTCTCCTGCATTTATCGTTAGGCTGACATTCTTGAGTGCATGAAACGCTTGAGTCCCCGTTTGGTAGATCATGCTCACCCCAGAAGCCGCGATCGCCTTTTGGGTCAACGCATCTTGAAGTAAAGACTCGCGGCAGGGCGTAACTGTAGCCGCAGAAAGGCTCCCAGGTCGTTGGATTCGGTCAAAATCAATCGCTGTCATTCGTCAAAATCTCGATAGCGGCATCAAAGCAGAGGGAGAACTGAATTCTAGAATTAGCTTCACCTAGGGGGCGGCCAAATCCAGATGTGGGAGCGAGTATATTCTAGTCTAATCGCTCCATCCTCCTTTCCCAAGGGCATTCCTCAGGGATTTAAGAAGAGCCATATTTAGAAAAAGCTATGTAGATACTTACACATCCGCTAGGAAGCGTTATGCAAACTGCGCTTGCCTCCTTGCTGCTTTAAAGAGCTACGCTTTAAAGATTTATGCTTTAAAGACAATCGCTGGATCTACGCGAGTCACTTTTTGCACAGCAAACAACGCAGATCCAACACACATCACCACTGTCAAAACCAAGACTCCGGCGGCAGTAGTTGGCTCAATCAAAATCATGACGCCTTTAGCAGCCTGAGTCCAATGGCCTAGTGGAGTGTCAGGATTAATTTTGTGAGTTTGAGCGAGAATGGATTTAGGATCTGATTGGTTCTGAAATCCACTCTTGTAGGAATATCGTATGGGCAAAGTGTACA